>NZ_JBIMLI010000095.1:0-20413 GCF_051859755.1 Limnospira sp. | reverse complement strand
GTTACCTTAACGGGTAATAGTGCTATCGTCGCATTGTCAGGCAATAGCCGGATAAATGTCGCGTAAATGTATCAGATTAAGCGGATTCGGGCTTAGGCAATGAGGAAGGGTGGACGAGCAATTCAGCGGTCGATCGCTTTTCAACCATTTCCTGAGTAACCATACATCGTTTAACATCTTTACGGGAAGGCAGCTCATACATAACGTCTAGCATCAACTCTTCCACGATACCGCGCAAAGCACGAGCGCCAGTTTTACGGCGGAAGGCTTCTTGAGCGATCGCCCGAATAGCGTCAGCGTCAAACTCCAGATGCACATTATCCATACGCAGCAATTTTTGATATTGTTTAACCAAAGCGCTGCGGGGTTCCGTGAGAATTGACATCAAAGTTTTCTCATCCAGAGGATCGAGAACTGCCACCATAGGAATACGACCGATCAACTCTGGAATTAAGCCAAACTTAACCAAATCATTAGGCTCGATACCTTTGAGAGCTTCTGCATCTTTTTTGTCTTTGTCTGGGGTGACTTCTTGGCCGGAGTGGACAAAGCCCATAGACTTTTTACCGCTTCTTTGCTCAATAATTTTCTCAAGCCCTACAAAAGCGCCGCCGCAAATAAATAGGATGTTGCTAGTATCAATTTGAATGCAATCTTGATAAGGATGCTTACGACCCCCTTGGGGAGGAACATTAGCAGTAGTTCCCTCCAGCATTTTTAATAACGCTTGCTGGACACCTTCACCGGAGACATCTCTAGTAATGGAGGGGTTTTCACTCTTACGGGCAATTTTATCGATTTCATCGATATAGACAATGCCGCGCTGGGCTTCTTCCACATCAAAATCAGCCACTTGTAGGAGTCGCAGGAGGATATTTTCTACATCTTCCCCAACATAACCCGCCTCAGTGAGGGTGGTAGCGTCAGCGACCGCAAAGGGAACATCCAGCATTTTAGCGAGAGTTTCCGCCAATAGAGTTTTACCGCACCCAGTGGGACCAATTAGCAAAATATTGGATTTTTGCAGTTCGATCTGATCATCACCTTGTCTATGACCTGGGATAAAGCCTAGACGCTTGTAGTGGTTGTAAACAGCCACTGACAGGACTTTTTTGGCATCATCCTGACCAATGACATAATGATCTAGGTAGGCCTTAATTTCCCTCGGTTTAGGAATTTGATTTAAGGCGACTCGACTGGGAGTGTGGCGACGTTTAGGGCTAGGGGCTGCTTGGGGGCGGGGAGCCTGGGGAGTGGGAGGAGCTGAATTGGGGTCAAATAGCTCCTCGTCCAAAATTTCGTTACACAGTTCCACGCATTCATCGCAGATGTAGACTCCTGGCCCTGCAATTAACTTGCGAACCTGCTCCTGGGACTTGCCACAGAAGGAACACTTTAAATGGGAGTCGTACTTAGACATAATTGCCTCATTTTATGTTGCGCTAACAGATTCTCCGGGAACCGGAAGATTCTGTTTTAGGATCACATTATCTATTAGACCATATTCTTGGGCTTCAGCGGCAGACATAAAAAAGTCTCTCTCTGTATCAGCATTAATGCGCTCTATGGGTTGGCCGGTATGTTGGGCTAAGAGTGTATTCAGGGTGTGCTTGTGATAGAGAATTTCTTTGGCTTGAATTTCTATGTCTATTGCCTGTCCTTGAGCGCCTCCGAGGGGTTGGTGAATCATAATGCGAGAGCTAGGTAAGGACATCCGTTTCCCAGCGGTACCGGAAGCGAGGAGAAATGCGCCCATACTGGCGGCTAATCCATAACATATTGTCACCACATCGGGGCGAATTTGTTGCATGGTGTCGTAAATTCCCATACCTGCGGTGACTGAACCGCCAGGGGAGTTGATGTAAAGTTGGATATCTTTTTCGGGATCTTCTGATTCCAAAAACAACATTTGGGCGCTTACGGCATTGGCTACTTCATCGTCAATGGGTGTTCCCAGAAAAATAATGCGATCGCGTAGTAGACGGGAATAGAGGTCAAAAGCCCTTTCTCCCATTCCCGACTGTTCAACTACCATGGGAATGACACCCGCTGCAGATGAGTTAATAGTAACTGGTTGTGAACCACTAATTATGTGGCTGTTACGGGTGCTGCCAATGGAATCACGGGAATACTCAGAGATCATCATAAAGCGGATGGTAATTTAATCTTATGGTGGTTTTACGGTTAATGTACAGTTAATTGAAAATGTTAGGGACGGGCGCGAGGTGATTGTTGGGGGAGAAGAACAGAGCAACGGACTGAAAATTAGTGCGATCGCCTTTCTTTCCCCCACTCCATATTAGCGCTTTTCCAGAATTTTGGCACCTGAGCCCACTGGTGGTCAAATAGCTAGTCGGTAACGACTTCAGCTTCAGCGACGACCACTTCTTCTGAATCTTCTGAATCTTCTGGTTCTTCTTCCTCTGGGGTCAAAGTACCTTCAGGGACTAATTCAATGGTGGAATGTTCTTCGAGCCATTGGTAAGTCTTTTGGCTAATCAGGTCATCAGTAACCACCATGCGTAGGCGATCGAGGTTCACATCTTGGCCTTGAAGTTGCTCCATCATTTCTTCGGACTTAGCTTGAATTTCCTCCTCGGTGATAGTGATGGACTGTTGTTTAGCGACTTCTTTGATAGCCAAAGTTTCCTTGAGTTGAGCGATCGCATCAGGGCGCAGATGTTCTCGCATCCGTGGTACAGTTTCACTGTTAAACAGTTGTTTAAGGTCAATGCCCATATTACTCAACTGCATAGCCTGCTGAGTCAAGAGGCGGTCTACTTCTTCCCTAATGAGGGTTTCCGGCAATTCCACTTCCATTTCTGCCACTAAAGCCTCAGCCAAAGCCTTGTGTTTATTCGCCGTAGTTTGTTCAGCTTTTTCTTCCTGAAAACGCTTTTCTAGGGACTCCCGCAGTTCTGCCAAAGTCTCAAACTCGCTCACTTCAGCCGCAAAATCGTCGTCCAACTCTGGCAACTCTTTTTCTTTAAGTTCCAGTAGAGTAATGTTAAAAGTAGCGGGACATCCAGCCAATTCCGGTTTACCATAGTCAGCCGGAAACTCAATGTTTAACTCTTTAGTTTCCCCAGGACTCATGCCTTCAATGCCTTCGGTAAAGCCAGGGATAAACTGACCTTCCGTGAGTTCCACTTGGTAGTTATCACCTTGTCCCCCTTCAATTTCTTGGGGTTCAGTTGCTCCGGTGGGGGTAAAGTATCCCTTAAAGTCAACATAGGCTGTATCACCTTTTTGAGCGGGTCGGTTTTCCACCGGGACTAAGGTTGCCATTTTCACCCGTTCACGTTCGAGGATCTCATCAACTTGCTGCGGATCAAATTTGACCTCTTCAGCTTGGACCTGAAAATCCTGGTACTTGTTGAGTTTAACTTCTGGTTCGACATCTACAGCCGCTTTGATGGTGATGGGTTGACCAGGTTCGTACTGTTCGATCAGTTCTTCAATATTGCCAATTACTTCAAAACTGCCAATAGCCGGAATTTTCTCTTCTTCAACAATTTTTGGGAAATATTCCTGCATCAAATCATCGAGGGCCGCCGCTTTAATCCTAGAGGGTCCTAGTCGCTGCACTAGGATATGGCGGGGGACTTTGCCTTTTCGGAACCCAGGAATATTGGCAGAACGAGCATATTGGTTGATTACCTTCTCATAGGCTTTTTTGGAGATTTCTGGAGAAATTTCGATATCCAGCCCAACTTGGCTGGCGGGAAGTTTTTCCTGGGTTACTTTCATGATGTACCTTGTTTAAGCGCGGACTAAGGAAAGCGAGCTATCTAAACTGCTGTCTGGCCCTAAAGCCTAGACTGTTTGCTTCCAGATGCTGACAGTTCGTGGTATGGTAGTGTCATTGTTTCTGTACCACGATTTTAACTCTGGAGGACTATAATTGATAGACTAGCCAATATTTGATGCTATCAGTAGATGGGTCGAAATGGGTAGCGATCGCTATTGACCGTCACATCAACTGTCGCAGTTACCGATATAATAGCCTCTAGTATAGATACAAGACTGATTAGCCTTATATATTATTAAAATTTCTGATTGATTCTCAGATGATCGATTGTCTAAAGTTCCAGGGAGGAAGTCAATTTGTCAAAATCCTATAGAGTTGCTATTTTGGGCGCGACCGGAGCCGTGGGAACCGAGTTGCTGGAATTGCTTTTGAGTCGTGATTTTCCCCTGTCAGAGTTGAAGCTATTGGCTTCTCCCCGTTCGGCGGGAAATAGTCTCCGTTTTGGAGGAGAGCAACTGACAGTAGAAGCAGTTGGCGATCGCAGTTTTGATGGGGTAGATTTGGTATTGGCTTCCGCTGGAGGATCTACTTCTAAGCAATGGGCTCACAAAGCTGTAGCAGCCGGGGCGGTTGTAGTGGACAACTCCAGTGCCTTCCGCATGGACCCCCAAGTTCCCTTGGTGGTGCCGGAAGTGAACCCAGAAGCAGTAGTTAATCATCAGGGGATTATTGCGAATCCTAACTGCACTACTATTTTGATGAATGTGGCAGTTTGGCCCCTGTATCAGGTACAACCACTGCGGCGTATAGTAGTATCTACTTATCAATCCGCTAGTGGTGCGGGAGCCAGGGCTATGGAGGAGGTGAAAACCCAAGCCAGGGCGATTTTACAGGGAGAAACTCCCCAGGCGGAAATATTCCCCTACCCCTTGGCTTTTAATCTGTTTCCCCACAACTCGCCTATCAATGATTTAGGCTATTGTGAGGAAGAGATGAAAATGATTAATGAGACGCGGAAAATTTTTGGTGATGACAAGTTGAGAGTTTCCGCGACTTGTGTACGGGTTCCCGTACTCCGGGCCCACTCCGAGGCGATTAACTTAGAGTTTGAGCAGCCTTTTGATGTGGCTAAGGCGCGGGATGTCCTGAGTCAAGCCCCAGGGGTCAAGTTGGTGGAAGACTGGCAGGCTAATTATTTCCCAATGCCTATTGATGCAACGGGCTGCGATCCGGTGTTGGTGGGTCGTATCCGCCAGGATCTTTCTCACCCCTGTGGGTTAGAATTATGGCTGTGTGGCGATCAAGTTCGCAAGGGAGCCGCTTTAAATGCAGTCCAAATTGCTGAATTATTGGTAAGTAAAGACCTTCTGTAAGTCCCCCGTGTGGGGTGGAATAACTGAGAACAAGACGGCTAACTATACGGCACAATTGACACAAAAGAAATGGTAAGTTTTGGCAGAGTAATGACGGCAATGGTAACGCCGTTTTGGGAAGATGGTAGCATTAACTATGCAGAAGCAGAGCGGCTGGCGGCTCACTTGGCGGCTAATGGCAGTGATACTCTGGTTGTGTGTGGAACCACTGGAGAGTCTCCGACTCTGACTTGGGATGAAGAACATGAGTTGTTTAAGGTGGTTCAGCAGGCTGTGGCGGGTAAGGCTAAGGTGATTGCTGGTACAGGGTCGAATTCTACCCAGGAGGCGATCGCCGCCACTCAGAAAGCAGCTAAACTGGGGGTAGATGGTTCTTTGCAGGTGGTTCCCTATTACAATAAGCCTCCCCAGGAGGGATTGTATCAACACTTTTTGGCGATCGCCTCAGCTTGTGCAGATTTGCCGATTGTGTTATATAATATTCCTGGGCGTACCGGACAAAATCTCCAGCCCGAAACCGTCGCACGTTTGGCATCGGTTCCTAATATTGTGGCTATTAAAGAGGCTAGTGGCAGCCTAGACCAAGCTAGTCAAATTAGGCAGTTGACACCTAAAGAGTTTCAGATATATTCTGGGGATGATTCCCTGACTTTGCCACTGTTAGCAGTGGGCGGGACTGGGGTGGTGAGCGTAGCGAGTCACCTGGTAGGGAAGCAAATTCAAGATATGATCCAGATGTTTGAAGCGGGTCGGGTGCAGGAAGCAACGGAAATTCATATCAAACTCTTCGGTTTGTTTAAAACGTTGTTTATCACTACTAATCCTATTCCGATTAAAGCGGCTCTGAAATTGTTGGGCTGGAATGTGGGTCTGAGTCGGTCTCCTATGTGTGAACCATCCCCGGAAGTGATTGAAAAAGTCAAGGGAGTTTTGGGAGAATTGGGTTTGATGGAAACTCGGTAAATCGGGGTTTCAGACAATTGAATAGCTGTGATTATTCCTAGGTGTTGATTGCTGGTCAATTGATCCTTATAAAAGGGTGTTTAAACCGGGAAAAATCAACCATGGAAAACTAAGTAATTAATGAGGTATCATTATGTCAAGCAACGGCAAATCTTACACCAGAACTAGACCTTCTGCTAGGTCAGTGAAAATTACCAAAAAGTTGGATAATTTACCCAAAAACCGGGAACAAACCCCGGAAGATAACTCTCCGAAATTGAAAATAATTCCCCTGGGTGGACTCCACGAAATTGGCAAAAATACCTGTGTATTTGAGTATGAAGATGAAATCATCATCCTAGATGCTGGTTTAGCCTTCCCGACCGATGGAATGCACGGCGTAAATATAGTTTTACCAGATGTCACCTACCTGCGGGACAATCGGGATAAAATTAAGGGTATGATTGTCACCCACGGTCACGAAGACCATATCGGTGGGATTGCTTTTCACCTGAAACAGTTTGATATTCCCGTGATTTATGGTCCGAGATTAGCCATGGCTCTGCTTCATGGTAAACTAGAAGAGGCGGGGGTGAGCGATCGCACTGAATTAAGAACAGTAAGACCTCGCGATATAGTGCGTATTGGCAAAAACTTCCTGGTGGAATATATCCGCAATACTCACTCAATCGCTGATAGTTTTACCGTAGCAATTAATACCCCAGTGGGAGTAGTTATCCACACGGGAGACTTTAAGGTGGATCATACCCCCGTTGATGGCGAATTTTTCGATTTTCAGCGGTTGGCTGAATATGGGGAAAAAGGGGTTCACTGTCTGCTGAGTGATTCGACTAACGCGGAAGTGCCTGGGTTTACTCCCTCGGAGGCTTCCGTTTATCCGAATCTGGAAAGAATTATGGCGACCGCTTCTGGACGGGTGTTGGTGACGACTTTCGCTTCGTCCGTTCACCGGGTAAATATTATTCTGAGTATTGCTCAAAAATTAGGGCGCTCTGTGGCTGTGGTAGGGCGATCGATGTTAAATGTCATCGCTCATTCTCGGAATTTAGGTTATATAAAATGTCCTGATAATCTGTTTATTCCTCTCAATGCTATTCGCAGTTTACCTGACGAAAAAGTGTTGATTTTAACCACAGGTTCCCAGGGTGAACCCTTGGCGGCGATGACCAGAATTGCTAATGGCGCTCACCGACAAATTAGCATTAAACAAGGGGATACAATTATCTTTTCTGCTAACCCAATTCCCGGAAATACCATTGCGGTTGTCAATACTATTGATAAGTTGATGATGCAGGGTGCTAATGTGGTTTATGGCCGCCATCATGGTATTCATGTTTCCGGTCATGGTTGTCAGGAAGACCATAAACTGATGTTGGCGTTGACTCGTCCTAAGTTTTTTGTTCCTGTACATGGTGAACATCGGATGTTAGTACAACACAGCAAAACCGCTCAAAGCATGGGTATTCCACGGGAAAATATGGTGATTATCAATAACGGTGATGTGGTGGAGTTGACCGAAAATTCCATTCGCGTTGGTGGTAAAGTTCCTTCTGGTATTGAGCCGGTCGATTCCTCCCGCACTGGGTTTGTGCGTGATGATGTCCTGAAAGAACGCCAACAGTTGGCTGAAGATGGCTTAATTACTGTAGCGGTCGCTGTTAGTGATGAGGGGAAACTTTTGGCTATTCCTGAAACTCACCTGAAAGGGGTGGTGATGACTGCTGATCAGGCTACCTTTAAACAACAGATTGTTAAGGTGATTGAGGCGACTTTAAGCGATCGCTGGTCTGAGTTGAGCCGCTCCTTTGGTAATGGCGAAGGTAATCAAATTGATTGGGTGGGGGTACGCACCGAGATTGAAAGAGCGATCGCTCGTTTGTTGCGGCGTGAGTTACAAAGCAATCCTCTGTTAGTGGTGTTGATGCAAACTCCCGAAGAAAGTCCTGATTCTACCGCTTCTTCTACTACGGAAACTCCTCAGCCAGCTACCGGACGCAGAAGACCTCGCACAGCCGCTCGTGTCGCTTCCTAATTGACTGGAAAAGTTGCCATAAGTGAGCGGGTTTAGCAGCTTCAGATTTAACACTGGTCGCTGCTATCCCGCTCCGGCTTTGCTTGACCGTTAGACTCTCAAGTGTGTTAGTTTTTTTGCTGGCTGAAAAATACGGCAGCCAGAATAATTAACCCTAGTAATGCGAGGGGAACTAACAGAGATAAAATAGGCGTATGAGTTGACATGATTTTGTCGGAATTGTGGGTTTTGTCTTAATCTGTGTTATAATTTAGGGTAACTTTTTCGGTGAAAGTTATCCAGGGGGAAACCATGAATCAAACTGATCTGGTGCAATGGTTGCAGGAAAGAACTGCACTGAGCCTCCTGGATGATGAAATATTACAGGCGATCGCACCTCAACTGGAAGAACGCACCATTCCTATAAATACCGTCGTGGTGACTAAAGGAACTTCCCCAGATCGGCTTTATATTTTGCGATCGGGTGATTTGGAAAACTCAGACGCACCCAAGGCCGATCAGTATTTACCAGGAATGGCTATTAATCTGCAATCGTTACTGTTAAATAATCCAGTTCAACAAACATTAATTACCCGAACAGATTGTCAATTTTGGGTGATGAAGGCTGGAGACTTGCAAAAGTTGGTAGAAGCCTATCCAGAAATCAATCAAGCCTTTTCTCAGCAATTAGCCGAAGAAGTAGAGGAACTTTCCGCTCAATTGGTTTATGAGCAGGAAAGGTTAGCCATTTTACAACCCTATTTGATTCCGAGAGCGCGGCGGGGAATTGTCGGAAAAAGTCGTTATGCGGTGAGGTTGCGATCGCAAATTAAAGAGGCTTCTAAAAATCGTAAATCCGTCCTAATTTTTGGGGAACCAGGAATCGAAAAAGACAACTTAGCAGCTTTGATTCATTTTGGGTCTGATGACCGCCGAGAACCTGTCATTCAAGTAAATTGTTCTAAACTCCAAACCAGTGGCGCAGATTTATTCGGACGGACAGGGGGAAAATATGGGTTAATTGAATCCTTGGGAAAGGGAACTTTAATATTTAATAATATCCAAGAATTACCCCCAGAATTAATCCCCGCCATCTCCAATTTCTTAGAACTAGGAACTTATATTCCGGTCAGTAAAGGGGCCGCTGAAACCGTCAATGCTAAAGTTTCTCAAGCTCGGATAATCATTATATCAGAAAAGATGGTCGCTAAGATTGAAACCTTAGTCGAAACCGTGATTAAAGTGCCACCTTTGAGGGTAAGAAAATCTGATATTGGCGATTGGGTTAATTATAATATTAGCCTAATTTGTCGGAATAAAGGTATTAACCGAGTCCAGATGACCCCGGAAGCCTTGCGACGACTACAAGCCTATGATTTTCCCAATAATTTGCGGGAATTACGAAACCTCGTAGAAAGAGCGATCGTTCAACTTCAAGGCTGTACAGAAATCACCGAAGAAATTATTTGGCCGTCTCAAACTAAAAAGCAGCAATTCCGAGTTAATTTATTAAATACCTATCCGAAATTCCGCAAATTTCTCAGAAGTCCCTGGTGGCCGGATCGGATTAATTATGGCTTTACTGTAGCTGTTTTTGCCGCCGTCGTGGCGATTTTATTCCTCGGTCCTCAA
Organism: Limnospira sp.; assembly: GCF_051859755.1. NCBI lineage: Bacteria > Bacillati > Cyanobacteriota > Cyanophyceae > Oscillatoriales > Sirenicapillariaceae > Limnospira > Limnospira sp. Next base: position 10,683 of record NZ_JBIMLI010000095.1, on the reverse strand, counting down.
ACGCGATCGCAAAATTTCGCTCTCAACCTATTTTGGGCCTGGTGGTGGCCATTAGTTTTGTTAATCTTCCCATTTTTAGGTCGCGTATGGTGTGCAGTTTGTCCCTTTATGATTTACGGAGAAATCACCCAAAAACTATCTCTCTGGCTGTTTCCGCGTCAATTAAAAAAATGGCCGAGACAGTCAGCCGAAAAGTGGGGAGGGTGGTTTTTATTCGGTTTATTCACCCTAATTTTACTCTGGGAAGAATTGTGGGATTTACCAAATACCGCCTATTTATCAGCTTGTTTATTGCTACTCATTACCGCCGGAGCCATGATTTTTTCAGCTATTTTTGAAAGGCGTTTTTGGTGTCGTTATCTCTGTCCCATTGGCGGTATGAATGGGATGTTTGCCAAATTAGCCATCACCGAATTACGCGCACAGCAGGGAACCTGTTCAGCCGAATGCAACACCTACCAATGCTATAAAGGAGGACCCCCAAAAGGCGAAGGAATGGAAACAGGCGGATGTCCTTTATATTCTCACCCAGCACAATTAGAAGATAATCGAGATTGCGTATTGTGTATGACCTGTTTAAAAGCCTGTCCTCATCGTTCAGTCGAGTTCAATTTGCGACCCCCAGGAATTGAATTATGGACTACTCATATACCTCGCACCTATGAAGTAGCTTTGCTATTTTTATTATTAAATGCCGTATTTTTGCATCATTTACCCCAACTAGAACAGTATTTTAATTTTAGCCTAAATTTAGATAATTTCTGGATACATTTAAGCCTGTCAACCGTAGTCTTAGCTTTACCTGCTATAATTCCTGGTTTCGCTTATCTGATTTATCGTTTAATTTCCCCAAGAAAGCCTCGTAAATTTATCGAGTTAGCTTATGGTTTACTTCCCTTTGTGTTAGCCATTAATTTGGCTCATTATCTACGGCTAGGGTTAGCAGAAGGTGGCAGAATTTTACCAGTTACCCTTGCTACTTTTGGCTTAGATGGTTCCAGTCTCCCCGTTTGGGTTGCTCATCCAGCCGTCATTGAGTTTTTACAGGGAACCACCTTATTATCCGGGATATTAATCGCCATTTTACTCACACAAAAAATTGCTCGCCAACCTATCAAAACCTTATTACCTCAACATTTAGCCACCATTATTTTAGGTTTCATCTCATGGAAAATAGTGGTAGGATTTTAGCATATTAATAACTTCTACTACACCAAATATCTAACTAATTATATATGCCAAAAACCGCACCCCAAAATTTAGAAGATAGTGATGAAGAACTACTTACTTTTAAGTATTCAATAACCAGTTATGGTGCTGATTATCCGGTTGATAGTTTAGTTAAACGGATGAAAAATGGCAGCATATATGTACCACAATTTCAACGAGGATATGTCTGGGACCATAGAGAAGCATCTCGTTTTATTGAGTCCCTATTATTGGGTCTACCAGTACCGGGAATTTTTCTCGCTAAAGAACAAGATACTCAAAAACTTCTAGTTATTGATGGTCAACAAAGGTTAAAGACTATTCAATATTTTTATGATGGGGTTTTTGAACCTAATCAAAGGGAATTTTCCTTAACCAAAGTCGCTGATGAGTTTGACGGATTAACTTATCAAACTCTGTCAGAAGAGGATAGACGTAGACTCGATGATTCAATTATACCTGCTACCATTGTTAAACAGGATGAACCCTCAGATGATAATAGCAGTATTTACTATATTTTTGAGCGACTTAATACCGGTGGTCAACAATTAAAACCTCAAGAAATTCGCGCCTGTATCTATCACGGAGAGTTTAATAATTTATTAGCAGAACTTAATTATCATCAGTGTTGGCGAGATATATATGGTTCCCCAAAACCTGATAAACGTATGCGAGATCAGGAAATGATTTTGCGTTTTCTGGCTCTCTATTTTGAGGGTGATAACTATCAAAAACCTATGAAAGGCTTTTTAAATCAGTTTCTGGGTCAAAATCGCTATTTGAAGAAGTATGATAAATCAGCAATCCAACTGGTTTTTATTCGCACTATTGAAACTGCTTATGAAGTTTGGGGAGGTCGAGCTTTTAAACCGAAAAATCAGATTAATGCAGCAGTTTTTGACTGTATTATGGTGGGTTTAGCTCGTCGATTAGAAAAAGGGTTGATTAATGATAAAGAATCACTCAATACTAATTATCAACATCTTTTAAAGAGTCAAAATTTCCTAGATGTAACTGTCAATAGTTCGCGTACTACTGAGAAATATATTGTGCAAAGTCGCCTCAGTCAAGCTATCAATGCTTTTGAAAATGTACAATGAAAAATGTAAAATGCGTTATAAACAGCAGTAATAATTAGAGTATATTATCAAAATGCAGTTAAACTTGTTGATATGCTTGAGGAATTGTGTGAGGGTAAATCTGTTTAAAATGTGATCATTATGGGATGATTAATCATTTCTTAGTTAATCAGTATCGACAAACCAGTGATTAATACCAAATCCTACCGCGCGATTAGATTGACATAATTCTGCGGCTAATTTTAGTGACGCTTTTTGACCTATTTCGGTTTCAAATACTGAAGAAAATACCCCATCAATCCCTAAGCTATGATATAATTTCCTTAACTGCTTTGGAGAACCTACTATAGCTGGTTTAATCACAAAAATACCTCGCCAACCTTGTTGATAACATTGGTTGATTTGGGTGAGGGTCGCTACAGATTCATCTAAGGCTATGGGGGTTAAATGACCCTTAGTTAAGGCTAACATTCCCTCTAACTCATTAACACCTAGGGGTTGCTCTAAAAACTCTATTTTAAAGCTAGTATCCCCCAGGTTTATTCTATCACAAATATCTAACCAGCGATCGCCTTCCGAAAAATTTAACCCACCATTCGCATCGAGTCGCAGCGATAACCCTTGAATTTCACTCATTTGGCTGGCTAATATCTGCAACCAATTCAACTCATTATCAATACTATCAACCCCAATTTTCCACTTGAGAGTTTTATATCCCCTATTAACTAAATCTTCCCAACCAGATAAAGCCGCTTTTCCTGTGGGAAGCAGTCCACTATTTTCTAGCTTAGGTATTTCCTTATCATTTCCCTGTAATTCAGTGAAAGCAGACTCCAAACCAAACTGACAAGCTGGGAGACTCATAGGAATCGAAAAAATCAGATTTTCTGTAATTATCCCAGGTAGACTTTCACAAAAATCCATAGCCTCCCTGACAGTTTCCGACCCAAACCAACTAAGAGGCGCAATTTCTCCCCAGCCAACTTTACCCCTTTCGTCCATTAACTCAATAATAATCCCTTCCCTAACCTCCCAGAGTCCGTGATGAGTTTTTAAAGGCTGTTTAAATTTACGGGAGTATTTATTAAAGTTAAATTTAATAGTCATTGAATTGCATTTAACTAGACCAAGCATCAATAATTTTAATCATCGTTTTGTCCGCTAAACCCTTAACACTAGCAATCACTTGTTGATAATTGGTGAATTTACCCAGTTTTTCCCTGGCTTCAAAAATGCCTTTAGCTAGGTTGTTAGCATTACTAATATTAGACCTATTCAATCGCCTAAATAACTCCTCTTGAGTCAAACTATTGAATAAATCGAGGGGGTTAATAATGGGTTGATTTGGCGATTCTGACTCTCTCATTGAGGAAGGTTGGGCAGATTCTATGGCTTTAAATCGCCGTTCATTTTGTTGTTGATAATCCCTCAATTCCTGCTGAATTTGAATCACATAGTTTTCTAGTCGTTGTTCAAGATTATTTAACCGAGACTCTAAATTAGGAGATGGAGATGTGGTTAATGTTAGGGTTTCCCCTATCTGATTATTTATCAAACTAGGAGTTACCGTAAAACTCTCAATTAACTCGACCTGTTTTAATACCTTAGCCTCATGTTTCTCAGCAATCACAAAAGCATTAACCATCTCAGCTTCGCGGGGGTCTTTTTCCCTAGCCTTGACCGCCGCATAATATTCTAAATCCCCTGAAATAACTTGATAACTTTCTAACCCTTGCATTTTCAGGATTAAGGGTTTGATAATTCCCCCACATTCTAAAATGTTATCGGCTAACTCCTCTAATTCAGATTCCGAAAAATTAGACCGAGGGACATTGGAATTAATGCTTTTAACATCCACTAAGAAAAATCTGATCATGATTTATTTACCTAACTTTTCTAAAACTTCCTCTGTTAACTGTACAAATTCCATCGCCGCTGGTGAATCTGGCGCAAATTCTAGCACAGATTTGGGGTCTGGTATCTCTAAATCTCCCATAGTTATAGTCTGGTTGGTACATTGAGACAAAACTGTTCTTTCAAAGATTATGCTATTCATAATCGGTAAATTATGGGAATTTAACAGGGATTCTTTTTGCTTGGGAAAGACATAATTTAAAAATTTAGAGTTGGTGGATATTTTGGATGGCAATATTCCCAAAATCGCTAAATTATTTTTACCAATTAAAGTGCGAAATTCATCAATTTGACTAATAAACTCCAAGACGGTAGGTAATCCTTGATTAGCAAAGGGTTTTAAGTCTGATGGGATGATTAAATAATCCGCCGCAATTAAAGCCATTTCTGCATAAATATCCCGCGAGGGAGGAGTATCAATAATCACAATATCATAATCTTCTTCGACTCGTTTTAGCTTGATGACTAAACGGGTTTTATAAGATACAATCTGGTTGAGTTTATACTGCTTTTCAATTAAGTTAATATGGGAAGGTATGACATCAATTTCTGGCTGATTAAATCCGTCGGTTTTTCTGACGACATCGGGAATAAAGTCATAATCACCTGATTCGATAACATGGGAAACATTGCGATCTCTTAAATCATCATCTTCCACAAATAAAAATTTCATTAAGCCAGTCGCAAAGGTAGAGTTGGCTTGAGAGTCTAAATCGATAAGTAGTATTTTGTGACCTTGTTTTTGTAAACTGGCGGCTAGGTTAATGGCGATGGTGGTTTTACCTACTCCACCTTTATTATGGTAAATAGCAATAGTTTTCATACCTGGTTATTTAAGGCTTTGTTAAAAATTATCATATTTAGACAATAAAATCAAGGATTAAGTCTCCCCAAATTCTGGGATTTTCGGCGTGGATGTTATGACCACAGCCGGGAACTATGATCATGGTTGCGAAGGTACATAAATCCGTAATTTCTCGGTTGATTTGTTGAAATTTATGGTCAAATTCTCCCACCAATAATAGTAAAGGTATCTGACTTTGAGATAACTTATCCCAGAGTGGTGGCTGGTTTCCGGTTCCCGAATTAATGAGAATTTTAGCTAATTGATTGGGGTTATTTTGGAGTCGATCGCCTATAATTTTATCAAAAATGGGCGAGTTTTTCAAGGATGTAAATAGGGGTAAACTATACCACCAGTTGAGGAAGTCTTCAAAAGGGATATTTTGTAACTGATCGGCTATTTTATCATCTGATAAACGTCGCTGCGATCGCTCAATTTCCGTTTTCAGTCCCGGCGATGCTGATTCCAGAATTGCTTGCTTAAATCGTGTAGGATAGTGTAAAATCAAATAGAGTCCTAAACGACCTCCCATAGAATATCCAACCAGGACACAATTATCAATTTTCAGGTAATCCAAAAGACCAATTAAACCGGAGGCGATCGCTGGCATTTTATAGGCTTCATCTCCTGCTAATACCTGAGTTTTTCCTTGTCCTGGTAAATCAATAGTTAAGCAGCAGAAATCATCAGGAAGGGAGGATATAGCCAGGTCAAAGTCTCGGCAATTTCCCATAAAGCCATGTAATAGCAAAATTATAGGCTGAGTGCGATCGCCTTTTAATTCACCATAAAAACTATAACACCCCACCCGCCATTGTGGCATTTAATGCACTCCTATTTATTAGTCAAACACCCAATGCAAAAATGGAACCGCCGCCGCACAAAAAGCCATAAACCCAAATAACCCCCCCAGCATTCCATACAGCAAAAATTGGTCGCCGCGATCCTTAGCCAATTTGACAATCACGTAACTGTAGCCATAGCAAACCAGGAAGAAAAGAACAATAAAGCCAGTGAAGTAATATTGCATAACCAAATCATGTCTAAAAAGCCTAATTGTCCATTATAGGAAAATTATGGTCAATCGCCTAAAATTTCACAAAAATTTAGTATTTCCCAGAGATTAATGAGTAACAGGCGTTTGCTGTTCAGGTATACTGAGGGTGATCACAAATTCTGTGCCGCCACCTACCTGGGAATTACACTGCAACTTTCCGCCGTGATTTTCGACTACAATTTGATGAGAAATAGACAATCCCAAACCCGTCCCCTGACCCACAGGCTTAGTAGTAAAAAAGGGATTAAAAATCTGTCTTTGGATCGATTCAGGAATTCCCGGACCATTATCAGCAATTTTAATAACAACCGAGTCTAGCTGGTCTGGAGATTTAGCTTTTTCCACTGTAGTTTTGATGGTAATTATCCGAGGGTCTGGTTGAGTGGCTAATGCATCGATCGCATTAGCCAATATATTCATAAATACCTGATTCAATTGACTAGGATAGCATTCCAACTTAGGTAATTCGCCATAATCTTTAATCATTTTAATTTCACAACCGTGGTGCATTTTCATGCGACCTTGTAAAATCAGTAAAGTGCTTTCGATACCCTCATGTAAATCTACAGCCTTGCGGGTAGCTTCATCGAGGCGAGAAAAGTTTCTTAAAGAGACAACAATATCTTGAATTCGGGTAGTTCCCAACTTCATTGAATCCAAAGCATTAGGTAAATCATCAAGCATAAATTTCAAATCTACTTCCTTAGCAAAATCGATAATTTCTTCCCTAGGTTTTGGGTAGTTTTTATGATATAATTTCACCAGTTCAATTAAATCTTTAATGCAGGTTTCTAGGTGCATTAAATTTCCATGTATAAACGCCAAAGGATTATTAATTTCATGAGCCACCCCTGCGACCATTTGTCCTAAACCGGACATTTTCTCAGCCTGAATTAATTGTGCTTGGGTGCGTTTTAATTCTTGTAGAGTTTTGGCTAACTCGATCGCTTTCTGGCGTTGTTGTATTTGTTCCAGTCTAAGGCTAACTTCCATAGCTTTGCGATCGCTAATATCCCTAACAATAGCCAATACCTGATCCTCACCACTAGGGACATAACGCGCCTCATAATGGTGATATCTACCCGAAACCGATAGCACATATTCTCCCTGCTGAATTTGTCCAGTGTTGAGGGTTTGAGTCAAATAATGGCGCGTCCATTCAGCCAAATCTTGAGAAAAAACCGCATCAATTTTCTGTCCCACAATATGGGGTGGTAAACCGGGATTGGGGCAATTTTTAGGCGGGAAGTAGTCAAGAATTATCCCCTGAGAATTTATCCTAAATATCAAATCAGGAATAGCCTCAATCAAGCTGCGATTTCTCGCCTCACTTTCTCGCCAAGCCGAGGCTATTTTTTGACGTTCAGTGATATCACTTTCCACAGCAATAAACTTAGTCAAATTTCCCAATTTATCAAAAATAGGATTGATACTTATCGACAACCAATAAGATTCTCCATTGCGTCTATAGTTAAGAATTTCTCCTTGATAAGGTTGATGTTGTTGGAGTGCTTTAGCAATCTCGCAGACGGTATCTGGGTTAGTGTCGGAACCTGGCAAAAACGAACCAGACTGGCGACCTCGTACCTCATCAAAGAAATATCCGGTAATAGTTACAAATCCGGTATTAACCCACTCAATATAGCCATCACAATCACAGATAATTACAGCATTATCAGTCTGAGTCGCCACCCAGGACAACTGAAGCAGTTGTTCTTCTATCTGAGGTCTAGTTTCATCTTTATTGGTAATTACCCAATAGCGAGAAGGAGATAATCCCGATGGTGCTTCCACAGGAACAATAGTTGTTTTTAGCAAAATATGTTGTCCGTTAGCAATATGTTGTTGAATTTCTCCTTCCCAAATCTTACCCTGATTGACAACTGACCATAATTGCTCCCAAAAATTAGGGGAATAATAAGGGGAGTCAAACAAGGGGTGAGGGTGATTAATCACCTGTTCCCAAGACTTACCCCACATTTCAATAAAGGGTAGGTTAGCATCTAAAACCGTCCCATGTTTATCAATCATACTAACCGGGTTAGTGCGATCGATAATGGTTCGCAGTTCCCCATATTCTTGCTGAGTTTGACGAAGTTCATTTTTGAGTTGACGTAACTCAGCGATCGCCGTTTGATAGGCGTTTAATAAATCTTCAGGATAGTTGTTAACAATTAATTCAGCGGTCATTAGCACTCCAGGGGGTAAATCAGGTTTTGGTTAAGAACTTCTTGGAAAATTTTTGACGCTATAGGTTGAGCCATCAAAAACCCTTGAGCCAATTCGCATCCCCAAGATTTGAGTTGGCAAAATTGTTCTAAGTTTTCAATCCCTTCCGCAATAGTTTCCATTCCCAGGGACTGAGCCAGCTTCACAATAGCATAGGCGATTTTAGTTTGATGTTCCGAAGCACTCATCCCCTGAATAAAAGAGCGGTCTATTTTCAGGGTATCAATAGGAAAACATGAGAGACGACTAAGGGAGGAATGTCCGGTTCCGAAGTCATCTATACATAATCTAATCCCCAAATCTTTAATTTTTCGGAGAGTAGTAACCGCCACTTCTGTCGATTCAGCGATCGCCGTTTCTGTCAGTTCAAACCTAATCAATTCAGGAGAGCATTTAGTGGCTTCTAATATCTCCTTAATTTTTTCGACAATTCCCTGATTTATTAGTTGTTTGGTCGATAAATTAACGCTCAAAAATGGCGGTGCGTCTTGATAAATACATTCCCATTGTTTAGCCTGAATACAAGCCTGTTCAATTACCCAATCTCCCATCTTAACAATTAACCCAGTTTCTTCAGCCATAGGAATAAATTGCTCTGGAGAAATCAAACCCAAAGTCCCATGTTCCCACCTAAGCAGGACTTCACAACCCACAATCCGATTAGTTTTCATCGAGATAATTGGCTGATAGTTAAGTAGCAATTCCTCACGTTTGAGAGCATAACGCAGATCCGTTTCTAGCTGTAGTTGCTGTCGGACTCGGTGGTGCATCGCTTGGGTAAAAATTGCATAACTTCCCTTCCCTCGGTCTTTGGCTCTATATAAGGCTGTATCAGCATCGCGGAGCATATCTGCACTGCAATTATACCCCATACTACTCAGAGCGATACCAATACTAAGACTGGTAACAGTTTCTAGGTGGTCTTCCCCCAAAATAATGGGTTTTTTGATGGTCTGTTGAATTTTATTAGTTAGTTGAGAAATTTCCGACAGGTCTTGAATATCATCAATTATAATAGCAAACTCATCTCCTCCCCACCGAGATAGAATATCTTGGGGACGGATACAGCTTTGTAGACGATCGCCAATTTCAATCAGTAGTTGATCTCCGGCTTGATGTCCAAAACTATCATTAATCAATTTGAAGCGATCGACGTCCATAAACAGCAGACCAAACAAATAGTCTTGACAGTTTTGTGTACGGTCTATCGCTTTCTGAAGTTCAGTTATAAAGTAACCTCGGTTATATAGACCCGTTAGGCTATCATGGTTAGCCTCGTAGATTAGGCGATTATGTTGATTTTGGCGTTCAGTCACATCTCTTTGAATAGCTAAATAGTGTGTTATCTGTTGGCGATCGTTATATATAGGTTCAATATGCCACTCATTGACAAATTCGCTTCCATCCTTGCGATAGTTAATCGTCTGACCATAAAACACCCCTCCATCTTTAAGATCCAGTTTCATCCTTTCCAAAATCGTGCGATCTGTTTTTTCCCCTTGCAAAATTCTAGGAGTTCGACCGATCGCCTCTGTGGGACCATAACCAGTCATTCTAGTAAATGCCTTATTGACAAACACAATTGCAGGTCCAGGAAATTCCAGATTAGCCGTAGTGATGACCACAGAATCATCAGCACAGCAAACCGCTGTTGCCAACAACTTCAAGTGTTCTATCATCTCTACACTTAAACCATGTGCCGAATCATTCTCACTACAAGAATTACCCCTCGCCACGATACTCTCATCAATATTGATTGGAGGAACTAACTGCCTCCTATAGGCATCCAAATCATTCATAGCCACTAATTTTGTTCCGTAAACGACGACTGACCGAACCCTGTAACGTTTCTCGGTTCAGCTAGACCCAATTAGCAGACCCCTAGGATGAGCCAGGTTCCGAGATGCAATAGGTGTATGAGAAGCTACTCTTGGTGATTTTACACCAAATCTTAAAAAAATACTAAGATTGGGGTTTCCGAATTATTTATGTGATACCTGCACAGTGGCATTATGGGACTCAGTTTTAGATAGAATTGTATACCCAAATTTCCATCGCACTGTATACCCAAAGACAGACTTTCAGGATTTCTCAGACAATGGGAAAATTAACTGACGAGGCCTTCCGGGAGCGATAGGTCTCGCCCTCTACCCGAAGCGGGTCGCTGCTATATGCAGTCCGCGTGCCTCCCAGAGAAGAAACCCAGCTTCTATCCTATCTTCAAACTTTGAACAATAAAAAGCCCCGCCTAGACAATTAATCAGCGGGGCCTGCTATAAAGCAAATTAGCCAAGCTACTGGACTCCTACAATCCCGCGTGATTAAGTCTCTGGAAAGGTTGCGCGAACAGG
>NZ_JBIMLI010000094.1:0-20425 GCF_051859755.1 Limnospira sp. | reverse complement strand
AACTGGACATCCTCACCCTCCGCCACCAACCCCCGAAACCAGCGCCGGATAAACTCCTGCATTTTTTCATCCTGAAACGGTTGGGTGAGATAGGTTTGAAACCCCTGTAACTGGCTGGGGTGGGCTTGCCACAAATTCAAGCGACAGGTCATGATAATCTGTGCCTTGCTCACCCAACCTTGTAAATCTAAAGACTGTTGCTCACTCTGACTCATTTCATCGAAGCCATCTAAAAGCAGCCAGACTGCACCCGCCTCAAATTTTTTCCTCCAGTCTGCTTTGATTTGCTCAGTTTCATCAACCAACGCTTGATTGATCCAATTTTCTTTTAAATATTTGTGAAGTGGCTGATTGCCCAATTTTGCCAAGGATACCCAAACCACTAAATCATCGGTTTTTTGTAATAACCAAAAGGCTAATTTCTGGAGTAAGGTGGTCTTTCCAGCCCCCGGTTCTCCAATAATAGCAATATTTTTCTCGGTGCGTTCGCGAACGATTTTATCACGAAATTCTTCGTAAGCGCACTTTTCCGTTTCCTCCACTTCCTGCCTGGTGAAAAAGTCCGAACCTTTTTCCGGGTCAATATCTTGGGGGTGTTTTGGTTTCTCACTCTGTTTCGGTTTCACCAAAGCTAAATCGACAAACAAATCCTCATCAATTAAGTTGCGATCGCGATTTCCATCAACCTGACCGATAATTTCATTAATGGTTAAGTATTTCTGTTTAAGTAACATACGACGGCAAATATCTTGCCATTCATCAATGACATATTCTACCTGAAACTTCCCAATTTTTGTGTTAATCAGGGTTTTAAGTTGCTCATACCCGGTTTGGGAACTCTCCACAATCAGGATAATACTGCCTTCCTCAACTTTGGTAATGGAGAGGGTTTTATCCTTGAGGCGGTTTTGCAGGGTAGTGGTAATTTCGGTGAGTTGCCGTTGCGCTTCTTGATAGTTGCCTTTGAGTCCTAAAATGCAGCGATTGAGGGTTTGAGGGCGATCTATTATTATAAATTGCTCAATCAGCCATTGCCGCAAAATCCCCAATTTTCCCCGAGAGGACTGTTGGAGTTGGGGACAATCTGCCTGAAACTTTTTATAAATTTCTTGCATTCGCTTGGTGACAGTATCGACACCAATTTTATGCTTGACATCGGAAATTCCTTCATTGAGTATCTCGGTAAATTGGGCTTCAGTTTTAATATAACGCTCTTTCTCTGGAAATCGCTTCAATAAAGTCTCTGTCTCTTCTGGGGAGAGGCTGTGATTTTTGGCTTGTTGTCGGAGAAAGTCTTGCCACATTGCCCTGACCTCGACTCAGTGGATTCTGTTTCAAGTCTAGTTGATTTGAGTCTAAAAGTCAATTTAAATGCTATAAAATCATACCTTTCCACTTAATTCCACTTAATTATACTTAATTCTATTTGTGCTTCCAATTCACGGCTGTAGCCCGCCTATAGTCTAGGTTTTGTGATTCTAAACCAGACTAAAAATGAGGTTAATTAGCCATGATAGATGTGCAAGACAAATTCAAACAACGCGCCGCCTTAGAAGACGCATATAGTAATTTCGTCGAACCCTATGTTAATGAGGTGATGGAAATTCAGCTTAATTCCTCCTTAGAGACTCCTCCGGCTCCGGTGATGTCGGCTTGTTTGGGCTGTGTATCGGGATGGTTGCTGCTGACGTTCGTTTATTGTCTGTGGATGCGCCGACGGTGAGGGGGTTTGGGATGAAATCCCTCAAAATTTGGGGCGGTGAATGGTTGGGTTTCGCGGTTCGCTGCACCCAACCTACCAGACCAAGGCGCGGTCAATCTCTCGTTAAGTGAAATCATCCAGGGGTTTGGGTAAGTTTGATCTGGCGGTGAGTACATTACAATACTGAATCAGGCAAAAATACAGAGGTCAAGAAATGTTGACCGTCGTTTCACCGCAAAAACTTTATCTTTCCGCCGGAACAGTAATGCGATCGCCTGCGACCTGGCAGGAATATCAAGCATTGTGCGAACAGCGGGGAGATGGTTCCATTCCTCGGCTTAAATATCGTTCTGGGGAAGTATTGTTGATGTCGCCTTTATTTAAGCATGGTCGTGATGTGAGTTTAATTGCTGCCATCATTACAACCTTGCTGGATCATCAGGAGCGAGAATACGATGCTTTCACACCCGTGACAATGCAACTGCCAGAAGAAAGCGGGATTGAACCAGATTATTGTTTCTACATTGACCATTGGCAAGCGGTTTCCGGTAAAGAACGGATTGATTGGCGCAATGACCCCCCGCCAGATTTGGTGTTAGAAATTGACATCACCAGCTACTCAGATGTGCAGGATTATCTGCCCTATCAAGTGCCAGAAGTCTGGCTATTTCGGAACCAGCAACTGATGATTTACCAACTTCAGGGCAATGAATACGGCATCACATCCCAAAGCCAATATTTCCCGGCGGTAAATCCAGCCGCTCTCGTTGCTCAATGTTTACAAATTGCCTATCAGAGAAATACCAGTGCAGCCATTCGTGATCTCAAGCAGCAACTCGGAGGGTAGGGGAGCGGAGAAAAGGTTGACATACTCTCCAGAAGATTCTCCAAACATCACTTTTGTTGAATAAAGGCTTGATGTTCTGGGGAAGCTAGTCCCCCTTGTAGGGTTTCCCAAACGGCGGCGAGGTTATTTTGCTATGACCTTCCTGCTATTCCGGGTGTTCTAAGTAGCGCACGATATTTTCTATGCTTTGCTTGAGCCATGGAAGTTCTTGCTCTACGACAACCCAAACCATATCCAAGTCAATTTCAAAGTAGTTGTGAGCTAAGATATTCCGCATTCCGATGATGTTTTTCCAAGGTATTTCTGGATGCTGGCTTCTGATTTATGAAGTCAGCGCGCGGGCAGCTTCTCCGATGATTTGAAGGTTTTGTATAAACCAAGTCTGGATCAGTTCATTTTGCTCATAAGCCGATCGCCCCTGAACAGCATATCGCTCAATGCGTTCTATTGCTTCCAACATATCCAGCAACTTTTCGAGATCGCTTCTCATAACGGTATCGCTTCCGCTAGGACTTGTTGGCGAATCCTAGGACGTAACCCCTTCTCTGTGATAATATCAACCCGACAGCCTAGTAACTCTTCGAGTTCCATCAGCAGTCCACCCATATCCAGCAAGCTGCGTCCGGGCTGCATTTCCACCAAAAAATCTACATCACTATCGGCATCGGCTTCCCCCCGTGCCACGGAGCCAAAAACACGGATATTGCTGGCTCCATACTGGGCAGCTAATGCCAAAATTTCCTCTCGTTTCTCTTGCAGTCGCTCTGGTAAATTCATCAGTCGTTAAGTTGTTCTAACCTCTGTTTTAATCCGGTTGAATAAAGGCTTGATGTTCTGGGGAAGCTAGTCCCCCTTGTAGGGTTTCCAAAACGGCGGCGAGATTATTTTGTAATAGTTGCCTTGCGTTTAACCATAAACCCGGAAACACCCGACTGCACAAAATCCCCTCATCATTGGGAGAAAGAGACTGATAAACTCCCTCCTCCAGATAAAACCAATCTAGTTTTTGGTCGAAGATTTGCCACACTAGATATTCTTGCACCCCATTGCGCCGATAAACCCGTTTTTTATCCCCTAAATCGATCGCCGCACTACTAGCCGCAATTTCTACCACCAATTCCGGTGCGCCTTGAATGTAGCCTTCTGAGGTCAGTTGGGAACTTCCCCCCGGAATCAACAAAACTCCATCGGGTTGAAATTCGTTGTCGGAGTCCAGGCGAACCGTCGGTTCAATGCCTATTTCTGTCCCTGGGGTTGCCATTTTATAAGTCCATAGCAACCCGATTAAATCCGCGTGGGGTTTCGCATGGGTGGTAAACCGCAGGGGTGATGCCATATAAACTACTCCTTCAATTAATTCCGCTTTCTGATGGGTAGTCATGGCGGCGTAACGTTGCTCAAATTCTCGGTAAGTTAGGCGATCGCCATTTTCCAAAGGCGGATAGATGGGAGATTGAATCTGCATAGTATCGACCAGAGACTAGGGGACAGTTTGATTATAACAATTCCGTCATCGCCATCTATTGTTAAATGTTTGTATCTCGGCTGGCGGAAGATGTAAACCGACAAATATTAGTCATAAATCATCTTGATGGCCACGTTGTTGTAGCTTCTGTTGCAGTTGGCAGAAAACTGTTTCCCCATCAACAACCTCACCCCCTTCGGAAGCAGCAACACCAACCATAATTTCCCGTTGCAATTCCTCAAACCGCCGTTGATAAATGCGTTCTCGGTCTGCTAACAGCCTAATACCTGCGACGATCGCATCTTCAGCCGAAGCATACTTACCGCTTTCTACCAGACTTTCCAGAAACTGCTCAATTTCTGAACTTAACGATATATTCATTTCTCACCTCTGTTTTAATCCGGTTGAATAAAGGCTTGATGTTCTGGGGAAGCTAGTCCCCCTTGTAGGGTTTCCAAAACGGCGGCGAGATTATTTTGTAATAGTTGCGTTGCGTTTAACCATAAACCGGGAAACACCCGACTGCACAAAATCCCCTCATCATTGGGAGAAAGAGACTGATAAACTCCCTCCTCCAGATAAAACCAATCTAGTTTTTGGTCGAAGATTTGCCACACTAGATATTCTTGCACCCCATTGCGCCGATAAACCCGTTTTTTATCCCCTAAATCGATCGCCGCACTACTAGCCGCAATTTCTACCACCAATTCCGGTGCGCCTTGAATGTAGCCTTCTGAGGTGAGTTGGGAACTTCCCCCCGGAATCAACAAAACTCCATCGGGTTGAAATTCGTTGTCGGAGTCCAGGCGAACCGTCGGTTCAATACCCATTGCGGTGGAAGGGGTAGCCGCTTGATAAACCCCTAACCAGGTGATGAGACGACCGTGGGGTTCTGCATGGGTGGTAAACCGCCGAGGTGATGCCATATAAACTACTCCTTCAATTAATTCGGCTTTCTGATCTGTAGTCATGGCGGCGTAACGTTGCTCAAATTCTCGGTAAGTTAGGCGTTCGCGCAGCGTCTCGGAACGAGAATCGCCATTTTCCAAAGGTGGATAGATGGGAGATTGAATCTGCATAGTATCGACCAGAGACTAGGGGACAGTTTGATTATAACAATTCCGTCATCGCCATCTATTGTTAATCGTAATTCATGGGGGCGATTTCCCATTGGTGATAATTATTTGATTACCCCCCCATTGGCGATACTTAGGTTAATTTCATCGGCGTTAAGATTTCTTGAGCATATTCACCTATACCATCATCTCAGGTGCGATCGCACTTTGGCGACCTTCTCTGGTGGGAATTGAGCCGCAGTTTTTCCCAAATTTAACCATCATCAGAAAAGCCGGGAGAGTTGGGTGTTGAGTTTTGTGGGTCTTAACCCATTGATAGATTTTTCAAACCCCCACAGATTCGGTATCCGTGTCAGAATATCTGTAAACTTGCACATTATTAGATAGCTAAATTTTGGGAGGTCATACATGGTAGCCCTCACTGACCGGGTTAAAGCAGGTCGGTTGACCGTTGAGGTAGCAGAAGTTACTACAGACACCACCACCATTCGATCGCTTGATTGGGACCGCGATCGCTTTGATATCGAATTTGGTCTGCAAAACGGTACAACCTATAACTCATTTATCATTCGTGGCGACCAAACCGCCTTAGTAGATACATCCCACGCCAAATTTCGGCAACTATACCTAGACACTCTCCAAGGATTAATCGACCCCGCCGCCATTGATTATCTGATTATTAGCCATACAGAACCCGACCACAGCGGTTTAGTCGCCGATATTCTGCAACTTGCGCCCCAAATTACCGTCGTCGGCGCAAAAGTTGCCATTCAATTTTTAGAAAACCTAGTTCATCAACCCTTTAAGTCTCAACAAGTTAAAAACGGTGATACATTAGACCTCGGTAACGGTCATGTGCTGGAATTCGTTTCCGCGCCTAACCTGCACTGGCCTGATACTATTTTCACCTACGATCGCCAAACCGAAACTCTCTTTACCTGCGACGCTTTCGGAATGCACTACTGTTCCGATCTCACCTACGACTCAAACCTGGCTGACATTGAGGCTGATTATCGATTCTACTATGAATGTTTGATGGCTCCCAACGCCCGGTCTGTTCTCAGCGCCATTAAGCGTATGAGACAACTGGGAAATATTACCACGATCGCCACCGGACACGGCCCCCTACTGCGCCATAACGTTCAGGAATTGACCGATCGCTATCAAAAATGGAGTCAGGAACAGTCCAAAGCCGAAACCACGGCGGCGGTATTTTACTATTCCGATTTCGGTTATAGCGATCGCCTTTCTCAAGCGATCGCCCACGGAATTACCAAAACTGGTGTCGCTGTCGAAATGATGGATCTGCGATCGGCTGATAACCAGGAAATCCGCGAGTTAGCTAGTATGGCTACCGGATTAGTCATCGGAATGCCTCCCGTATCTGGTCAAGATGCCGAACTCGCCCAGGAAGCCGAGGAAGCCATCAGCACCATTTTAGCATCTACCAACAAAAAGCAAACCTTTGGTTTGTACGAATCTGGTAGCGGTAATGATTTGTCTGTTTACCCCCTGGAAGTCAAGTTTAAAGCCGCCGGACTTAAACCCGCTTTTCCCTCAATTCGGATTACAGAAACCCCCACCGAAAACACCTATAAACTCTGTGATGAAGCCGGAACCGATATGGGACAGTTACTCAGTCGGGATAAGGCTATTAAGCAGATGAAATCCCTAGATAGCGATGTTGATAAAGCCTTGGGTCGCATTAGTGGCGGGTTATATATTATCACCGCCACTAAAGGGGAAGTGAGTAGCGCTATGTTGGCTTCCTGGGTGTCTCAGGCGAGTTTTGAACCTCTGGGGTTAACTATTGCGGTCGCTAAAGATAGGGCGATCGAAGCCCTAATGCAGGTGGGTGATACCTTTGTTCTCAATGTGTTGGAGGAGAACAATTATCAAGCCTTAATGAAGCATTTTCTCAAGCGTTTTCCCCCTGGTGCCGACCGTTTTGAAGGTGTGAAAACTCAAGCCGCTAATAATGGCAGTCCGATTTTAAATGATGCTCTGGCTTATCTGGAATGTCAGGTCGCTAGTCGCATGGAATTAACCGATCATTGGATTGTTTATGCCACTATTGATGGCGGTCGCGTTAGTAACCCTGATGCTTTACCAGCCGTTCATCATCGCAAGGTGGGAAATCACTACTAAAAAATTCCCTGATGGCGGGTTGATTCATATCTAAATATGGCTAAATCACCCGCCTTTTCTGAGTTGCTATGTTCACCACATTACTTTAAAAAAATGTATAATTCAAAAGCTCGTGATGTTCAAGTTTTCTTGATTGGGAATGATACGAAAGTTTTGCGATCGCGCACTTGGGATAGACTCAAGTTTGAGGTAGAATATTCCCTACAACGGGGGACTACAGCTAATAGTTATCTCATCGAAGCTGACCAAGTGGCGATTATCGACCCTCCCGGAGAATCTTTTACCGCCAACTATCTGAAATCCCTGGAAGACCGCTTAGATTTTAACAACCTAAAATATGTGATTTTAGGGCATTTTAACGCTAACCGAGGTGCGACAATTAAAGCATTGTTAGAAAAGGCTCCCCAAATTACTTGGGTGTGTTCTAACCCCGCTACCTTGGCGCTGCGGGAATCTTTCCCAGAATTAACCTTAAATATTTTAACAGTTAAAAGTGAGGAAAAATTAAACCTGGGTCGCGGACATGAACTGCAATTAATCACCGCACCAACTCCCCGATGGCCTGATGGTCTATTGACCTATGACCCCTGTACTAAAATCCTGTTTACAGATAAGTTTTTTGGCGCTCATGTCTGCGGTGATCAAGTCTTTGATGAAGGCTGGTCAGTCTACAACGAAGACCGCCGGTTTTATTATGACTGTCTCCATGCGGCACAACCCAAAAAAATTCTGTCAATCTTAGATAAAATTGCTGAGTTATCACCCATTGAATTTTATGCCACGGGTCACGGTCCCTTAGTTCGCTATGGGATGAATGAATTAACTAATTTATATCGACAATGGAGTGAAAAACAAAAATCTCAGGATTTGAATGTGGCGCTGCTATATGCTTCTGCTTACGGGAATACCGCCTCTATTGCTAATGCGATCGCCAGAGGATTAACTAGGTCGGGAGTAGCGGTAGAATTGATTAATTGTGAACACGCTAAATCTACCGAAATTCAAACATCCGTTGAAAAATGCGATGGATTTATTATCGGTTCCCCTACCCTCGGTGGTCATGCTCCCACCCAAATACAAACCGCTTTGGGAATTATTCTAAATACCGCATCAACTAATAAATTAGCCGGGGTTTTTGGTTCCTTTGGTTGGAGTGGAGAGGCGGTAGATTTAATCGCGGATAAGTTAAAAGATGCTGGCTATAAATTCGGCTTTGAACCAATTAGGGTCAAGTTTAAACCCACAGATATCACCCTACAAACCTGCGAGGAAACTGCTATTGATTTCGCCCAAATGTTGCGACGTGACCAAAAACGCCGCGCTCTCAAATCTACTTCCCAGTCTGCTAGTGCTGACCGAACCGCTCAGGCTGTAGGTCGTTTGGTGGGTTCCCTGTGCGTGGTCTCCTGTCGCCGTGGAGATGTGGTAAGTGGGATGTTGGCTTCGTGGGTATCTCAAGCTACTTTTACCCCCCCAGGATTGACTGTGGCTGTGGCTCGCGATCGCGCTATGGAATCCATGACTCACATAGGCGATCGCTTTGTTTTAAACATTTTGGACGAAGGTAAACAACTGCGTAAACACTTTATGAAAAAGTTTGCTCCCGGTGAGGATAGATTTGCATCCTTATCAACCACAGAAGCCTCTAACGGATGTCTGATTTTAAATGATGCTTTGGCTTATTTGGAATGTGAGGTAAAAAACCGCATGGAATGCGGCGACCACTGGGTTATTTATGCTCAAGTCCAAAACGGCAAACTATTAAATAATGAAGGTGTAACAGCAGTTCACTATCGCAAAACCGGAACTTTTTACTAATCTTCTCCTCAAAAGGCGGGTTGATCAATCTTCCCCTTGGGAGGTGAGCAAATACCCGGTTTGGAGAGGGCGGGTTGATCAATCTTTCTGTGGGGAGGTGAGCAAATACCCGGTTTGGAGAGGGCGGGTTGATCAGTCTTCCTGTGGGGAGGTGAGCAAATACCCGGTTTGGAGAGGGCGGGTTGATCAGTCTTCCTGTGGGGAGGTGAGGAACTCGGAGAACCCGCCCCTACAGGATCTAACTTACCCAGTAGGGGCGAAAAATTGGTCGCCCCTATCATATCGATTTAATCGACAACTCTCATGCGCTGGGTAATGGAAGTAATACCATCACGACGCATAAGAATAGTAGAAACCCAGCTATCCTCAGGTGATGTGGGCGCTTGACCAATTTTGAAAATACCACCAGAAGTTAAAAACTGAATAGATACAGGCGTAGGCTCAAAGTAAGCATTAGTATTAACAGGTTGGACGATCGCCCCTCCAATCAACAATTCCGAACCTAGGGGTTCTTCGACTATAGCATCAAGGCTGAATTCTCGACCAGTGGTCACCTGTTGAGGAATATTCAATGTAACAGTTGGGGGAGCCTCACCAGAAGTTAACTGATTGCGTTCGGCTAAAATTTCTTGAGCCACAATCATATCATTCTCAATGCGCTGTTGGGAAGTAATCGTCGATCGCAAAATTACATCGCGATCGGGAAAGCGTTTCACCCCTTCAATTTCCGTAACCGTTGTCGCAATAATCGCATTTCCATCTCGTTCCCAATCCTGCAAAGTCGTGCGATAATTAAGAGAGTAGTATTGTTCCCAAAAATGCCTTAACCCCCGTTTTAAAGTATCATGATTTAAACCATCAGTATTTTGAAAATCGGGAGCATAAAACCTCATCAACGCTTCCAGATTTTGGCGATTAGCTTCAGTCTCAATATTTTCTAACAGCATTTTCAGTTCCGGTGGGGCGGTGGCTGGTTCCTCAGCCCAAGCGCGATCGCTCCCCCAGCCTAAACCGCACCAGAGAGCAATTGTCAGAATGGCTGATAAAACTGGGGAAAAAGCCGGGTAGCGCAGCGGAAAAATCACAAAGCGGGTCATAAGTATAGTTGTCAGGTGTGCGTCTTGGTTGTAAAGTGATCAGGAGTTAGGGATTTCCGTTAGGAATGCCCCCTCATGATGGCTCGATGTGTTTTGATTGTAGCGAAATTATTGAATATCGAAAGGAAAAGCAGCCTTGACCGAGACACCCACGCGATTATTAGTTGCAGCCAGTGGTACTGGAGGGCATCTATTTCCGGCGATCGCCACTGCCGACAGTCTAAGTGATTATCACATCGAATGGCTAGGCGTTCCAGACCGCCTGGAAACCCAGTTAGTTCCGCAAAAGTATCCGATCCATACTATCGCCGTGGGTGGATTTCAGGGAAAACCCGGCTTAGGAACTCTCATGACCGGGACTCGTCTAGCTACCGCTATCCTCAAAGCCCGCCACCTCCTCAAACAGGGTAATTTTCAAGGCGTATTCACTACAGGCGGTTATATTGCCGCCCCCGCCATTTTAGCAGCTCGTTCCCTCCGTTTACCCATAATTCTCCATGAGTCTAACGCCCTTCCCGGTAAAGTCACCCGCTGGTTAGCCCCTCGCTGTACCCAGGTGGCGATCGGCTTCGCCGTGGCTGCTAGATATCTTCCCAAGGCACAAACTACCGTCGTGGGTACTCCTGTACGCGCCGACTTTACCAACGAGTCAGAACCCTTGGAATTCCCTATTCCTGACCATGCGCCACTGGTCGTAGTTTTAGGAGGTTCTCAGGGCGCTGTCGCTGTCAATCGCTTAGTCAGGGCTGCTGCACCAGCTTGGTTAGAAGCAGGTATTTGGATAGTTCACCTCACCGGAAATCTCGACCCCGATGCACACAGCCTCCAGCATCCCCACTATATTGCTATGCCTTTTTATGATCATATAGCTCCTCTGCTGAAACGCGCTAATTTCGCAGTTAGTCGCGCCGGGGCGGGGACTTTAACCGAATTGGCGATTACCAAAACCCCCGCTATTCTGATTCCCTATCCCTACGCCGCCGAAGACCACCAAACTTTTAACGCCAAGGTTTTTGCCCAACAAGGGGCGGCGGTATTAATTCAACAGCAGGACTTGACACCAGAACAACTTCAAGGTAAAGTTTTGTATCTATTGGGTGACTCTACAGGACTAAATCGGATGGCTGAGGCGGCTGGGTCCTTGGCAGTAGTTGATAGCGCTAACCGCCTAGCTGAGGTGGTTAGGGCTGTTGTCGTGTAGATATAAAATGCGATCGCAGCATCTATTTTAGCTCCTGACTGTGATCTCGATCAGCTTACGGTGAGATTTTACTCATTTCTTTTTGGCTCAAAATGAGTCATAGTATATAGTATCGAGAGTCGAGGAGGGTGTGGGATGAAATTATTAACTTACGCGGCCGCAACATTAATTATTACCATTGGTATCACTACTGCAGTTCGTGCAGAAAACCCCGCCCACCTGAAGCAGTTGCTGGAGACTAAAAGCTGTGAGGGATGTGACCTGACCGGGGCACAGTTACAAGGATTAGACCTTAATGGTGCTAACCTAAGAAGGGCTGATCTAACTGGCGCTAACCTCGCGGGTGCTAATTTGAACGAGGCTAACTTCAACCGGGCTATCCTGGTTGATGCCAACCTAGCAGATACTACCCTGATTGCAGCTAAACTCCACGGCGCTGACTTAACCCGTACTAACTTGAGGAATGCTAATCTAACCCTAGCGGGGATGGTGATTGCTGACCTGACTGAGGCGAACCTGAGAGGCGCAAATCTAGTTGGTGCGAATTTGGAAAGTGCTGATTTAACTGGGGCGAATCTTCAAAATGTTCGTCAGTCTGTAGTTAGTTTGGGTTTGGTGCGTCTTCAAGAAGGCAGCCTATATGGCTTTGATATCATTGGTGTTAACCTGCGGGATACTGATTTAACAGGAACTAATCTAAGTGGGGCTGATTTGACTGCATCAGACTTAGCAGGCGCTAATTTGGATGATGCCAATTTATTCAATACTAATTTAATGAATGCCAGACGTTAGGAACCTGCTGAATTATCTGAACGTCAAAAGGAGGGGTGTAGCCTGGCTAGATCCCTCCTTCGTTGATTTTGAGATAGCTTTAAGATTCTTTGAGAGGATCAATATTGACGTGCATTTTCGATTTGCTTTCCTCATATTTCTCGGAATTGCCATCTCGATTTAATCGGGCTAATCCCCATACTAGGCTGACTAATGCTGCTTGACAAACGGCATTATTGCCTTCAGCGTTGGCTTTATCTATTAATGATTCATTGTTAGATTCATTGTTAACTGTTGGCTTATCCGTAATAACACCTCCTTCGTATTTCAGACTGGCTGAGTCGATCGCAGTTAAAGGTTCATATAATACTATTGTAGTCTCAATTTGCTCTTTTTGTGTATACAAGAGTCGATAGCCTCTATCGGGATCAAGGATAAATATGAGTCACTGATCAAGATCCTCCCTGTACAGTTGTCGGTCATAACAGGTTATGATAGAAAAATTAGGGTATCTCAGAATTGACTGAACCCATTTTGACGCAATTTTAACCATCCAACGAGATCCTACAAATGTCTTCCCAGTTACCTCCTGTTTCTAACTCCCCATCTAACCAGAGTCCTGAAGTATTATTACACCAGGCTGAGACTTCTTATCTTCAGGGAGAGTATGATCAGGCGATCGCCGCCTGTCAAAGGGCGTTAGAATTGAAACCTAACTGGCCTCCGGTTTATGTGACTATGGGTAATGTGTCTCAGGGTCGGGGTCAAATTGAAGAGGCGATCCGATGCTATGCCAAGGCTTTAGAATTTGACCCGAATTTACCCCAAGCCCATGCTAACTTGGGTAGTATGTTCTATAAACAAGGAAAATTGGAATCGGCGATCGACAGTTATCAAAAAGCGATCGCCCTCAAGCCAGATTTAACCGCAGTTTATGTTAACCTCGCCCGTGCTTTGCGACAAATGGGGCGAGAGTCGGAAGCCTTAATTGTTGAACAAAAAGCTAATCAAATTCATTCCTTAACTGGGGGTTCAGTTCATCTTTATAATCAGGGAAATCAACTTTTCAATCAGGGGAAACTAGAAGAGGCGATCGCCCTGTGGAAACAGGCTATTGTCGCTGACCCGAATTTGGCAGAAGCCTACTGTCAACTCGGTATAGTTCATAGACATCAGGGCCAGCCCCAAGAGGCGATTCCCTTCTTAGAAAAGGCGATCGAATTAAAACCCAATTTGGTCGCCGCCCACCAAAATATCTGTGGCATATATCGGGACTCCTC
Source organism: Limnospira sp. (assembly GCF_051859755.1). Lineage (NCBI taxonomy): Bacteria > Bacillati > Cyanobacteriota > Cyanophyceae > Oscillatoriales > Sirenicapillariaceae > Limnospira > Limnospira sp. The sequence goes on along the minus strand of NZ_JBIMLI010000094.1, from coordinate 7,020 downwards.
CGACCTCGCCGCCGCCCGCAATGCCGTAGATCGCTACCTGAAAAATTGTAGCAGTATCGACCCGATTATGACCGCCATTTATGCCGTTAGTATCTGTCAGGTTTCCGGTTTAAATGCCGTGGCTTTACCAAGATTTTTGCAGCTAGAATCACAACTGCCCGGTTTACTGGCTCACACCAAACCAGTAGAGATTAAATCCCTTTATGCTAACCTATTATTCGCCCTGCCCTATCTGCGGGATGATTTGGAAAAGAATTATAAACTACAACGATTAATTGGCGATCGCTATGTGAGCCTGATATCTCCTACTTCCACCCCCCCCCGTATTCAAACTACTAAAGGATTTGGCAATATCCCCAGCCCCAAAACCGTTAAAATTGGGATTCTTTCTAAAAACTTTTGTCGTCATTCCGTCGGCTGGTGTAGTGCCGATGTCATTAAAGAATTAGCAGCCCTCAATACAGAAATTTATCTATATTGGAGCGATCGACCTATCCGAGATAAGCAAACTCCAGTATTTGAACAAGTTGCCCACAAAGTTTTTGCCCCCCAAAACTTCCCCCAGGGACTCCCCAACCCCCAAGAAATTGTTAACGCTATTCGCCAAGACCAAATCGATATTCTCCTAGACTTAGACTCTCTCAGTGTGCAAATTAATACCGAAGTTTTAGCCCAAAAACCTGCCCGCTTTTGTATATCTTGGCTAGGTTTTGATAGCCCTCAAATTGCCTCCGATAACTATTTTATTGGCGACCATTATACCCATCCCCCCGGACGAGAATCTTATTATACCGAAAAGTTAATTAGGATGCCTCAGACATTTATGGCAGTCTCTGGCTTTCAGAGAGTATCAGCAGATCCAAATACCCTCAGACAAGCCTACCGTATTAGTCGCGACCAGGTGGTTTATTTGTGTGTAGCACCAGGACGTAAATTTAACCCTGATTTGGTGAAAGCCCAGGTCAATATCCTTAAACAAGTTCCCGACAGTATTTTAGTTCACAAAGCATTAGGAGATACCCAGATAATTCGTGAGACCTATGCGGCGGCTTGTAAGGCGATCGGTGTCGGTCAACATCGCATTAAGCAAATAAGTCGATTTGCTACCGAAGAAGAACACCGCAAAATCTATATGTTGGCAGATGTGCTATTAGATTCCTACCCCTACAATGGTGGTACTCATAGCTTGGAAGCCCTCTGGTTTAATACTCCCCTAGTCACTCGCCGTGGCTCACAATTTTTATCCCGCATGGGTTATTCTTTCTTAAAGGGTGTGGGTGTGGAAATGGGAATAGCCGACTCCTGGGAAGAGTATCAAAATTGCGGTATCCGTTTGGGTATTGAACCTGAACTTAGACAATCAATTCGCCAACAGTTAATGGCATCGAAAAAATCTGAGAATTTAGCCCCTTTATGGAATCCTAAAGCCTTGGCGAAAAATTTATATTCCCAGTTTCAGCAATTACTCAATCAATAAACCTAAAAATTACAATATATTTGACATTCTGGTAAATTTCCGGTATAATCGGGATAGTCGGTGATATAATGGGGTGTATTGTACCCATTCATACCCATGAGCAACCTTCCAGACTTCCAAAATCAAGGTTATCACACCATTAGGCAATTGGGATGTAACCCAGAAGGGGGGCGGATAACCTACCTGGCAACCCATGCCAGAACTAATCAACAGGTGACAATCAAAGAATTTCGCTTTGCGTTTACAGGGGCGAGTTGGGCGGGGCTAAAAGCCCATGAACGGGAAATTGAGATGTTACAACAGATTAGACATCCCCGAATACCACGCTATCTGACATCTTTTGAGACTCCGGCTGGCTTCTGTTTGGTGCAGGAGTACAAAAAGGCACCATCCCTAGAGTCTGGTCAACGCTTCACGCCAGAACAGATTAGGCAAATTGCCATTTCTATATTAGGAATTCTGGTATATTTACAACAGCATAATCCCCCGATTATTCACCGTGATATTAAGCCGGCTAATATTTTAGTAGACGATCGCCTGAATGCTTATCTAGTCGATTTTGGCTTTGCTAAAGTAGGTGGAAAAGATACCGCCACCAGTAGTATCGCCGCTGGGACACCGGGGTTTATGCCACCGGAGGAACTATTTAACCGACCGTTAACAGAATCTTCAGACCTCTACAGTTTGGGGGCTACCCTAATTTGTCTGCTAACAGGGACTCATCCCGCCCATATTGGTCAGCTTATTGATGATAACTATTGTTTCCAATTTAGACAACTGGTAAAAGGTGGCGATCGCCGTTTTTTGGCATGGTTAGAAAGGCTGGTAGAACCTAGCACAAAAAGACGGTTTAAGAATGCCTCCCAAGCCTTATCCGCTTTGACTAGGACGACCACTTCCCGGGACGTAGTTATCTCTCAACTCAAACCCATTGGGGCGCTATTTTTTATGGTGCTAGTGGGCAATATGGCTATGCAAGAGGCGCGAGATTTTAGCAATTCTCAAGAAGCAAAATTTAGCCGACCATCAGATGGTTTAAGAGTTAGTGCGCCCTGGTCAGAGGCGGTAAAATTACGCCGTCAAGGTCAGAATTTTTTGGATTTACAACAATATGATCAAGCCTTAGCCGCCTATAATCTGGCTTTGGATATTAACCCCAATTATCTGCAAGCCCTAGAGGGTCGCTGTTCAGCATTATATCATTTAGAACAGTATGATCAAGCCCTAAAAAGTTGCGAGGCGGCGATCGCTATTAACTCTCAGTCATATCAGAGTTGGCATCAACGAGGCAACATCTTAAATAAATTAGGGCGATATCGGGAAGCCTTAGAATCTTATAATAAGTCTATTGCGATTCATCCTAATTATGTCCATAGTTGGAATGGTCGCTGCTGGTCTTTGAATAACTTACAGGAGTTTCAGGATGCTTTAAACGCCTGCGATCGCGCTATGGAAATTGATGATAATTCCGAGTGGGTATGGAATAATCGAGGTTATGCTTTAGAGAGATTATCACGCCACCAGGAAGCGCTACAATCCTACAGTCGCGCCCTCAGTATCAACCCTCAGAATACCATGATCGCCCGCAATTATCAACGGGCTACGGAGAGATGGCAGAAAGCAGCTATATCTAACTACACACCTACTGAATTGTTTAATCAGGGAGAAATATCGCGCCATAAAGGTGATTATGAACAGGCTCTAAGTGCCTATAATCAAGCCCTTGCCAAAAATCCTCACTATTTTGATGCCCACCTTTATCGTTGTCGGGTGTTGCGTATTTTAGACAGAATGCCGGAAGCCCTGGGGAGTTGCGATCGCGCCTTAGTAATCAATTCTAACTCCCATTTAGCCTGGGAAAGTCGCGCTTGGGTGTTGCGAGGTTTGGGTCGTTATCGGGATGCTATACAAGCAAGCGATCGCGCTTTAGCAATTAATCCCCACGCCTATTGGTCTTGGATAGAAAAAAGTGTAGCCTTGCGGAATTTAGGGGAATATCAACAAGCATTAGAGGCGGCGCAAAAGGCGATCGCCATTGACCCCAATCAACTAAATGGCTGGTTAGACACGGGGATAGCCTTAAATCATTTGGGCCTTTATGAACAGGCATTAATAGCCCTAAATAAAGCCCTAAATGCCGACCCCAAAGACCGAGAAGTGTGGCATCAAAGGGGATTAGCTTTAGAGGGTTTAAACCGCGATGCAGAAGCCACCGATGCCTATAATCAAGCCTTAATCTTGGATTTGAAAAGTCAACAGCCAACCGCCAACTGAGCCATCAATTACAACCTGTTCAGAAATCATCTGATCACATCTCAAAGTCCCTCTCCCTCTTTGGGATCCAGATTTAGGGTGAGGGCAATATATTAAGCGACTGGTGAACAAGCTGTAATGATTGAAATCATCATCAACTCTAAAATGTTCCCAAATTGTCCGTAAATATGAGATAATATCAAATGGTGGCTTGAGGGATAGAGATGGCGAGAATCGCAGTAATTGACTATGATATGGGTAATCTGCACTCCGTCTGTAAAGGCTTGGAAAATGCAGGAGGAACCCCAGAAATTACCGATGATCCAAAGGTGATCAGTGCGGCTGATGGTGTGCTTTTACCAGGAGTAGGGGCTTTTGACCCGGCGGTACAACATCTGCGATCGCGTAATCTCATTGAACCCATTAAACAGGTAATTGCGGACGGTGTGCCATTTTTGGGGATTTGTTTAGGGTTGCAAATTTTGTTCGAGTCCGGGGAAGAAGGGGACGAACCCGGGTTAGGAATTTTTCCAGGTAAAGTGCGACGGTTTAAATCCGAACCCGGACTGACTATTCCTCACATGGGTTGGAATCAACTAACATTTACTCAACCATCAGTCAGTCTTTGGGAAAATTTAGGAGATAATCCCTGGGTGTATTTTGTGCATTCCTATTATGTCGATCCGGCTGATGCGACAATTACCGCCGCCACTATCACCCACGGAAGCCAAACCGTCACTGCTGCGATCGCTTACCAAAATGTGATGGCCGTACAATTCCACCCCGAAAAATCCTCAGTCGCCGGACTGCAATTATTATCTAATTTTGTGCAGTTGGTGAACTCTTCTCAGAAGGTAATTACTTCGATGGGATAGTGTTCACAGATGGCCTTGAGAATTTATGGTAATCGCCAACTAAAAACCCTCCCCGGACAAAATACCCGACCTACTCCCTCACGGGTCAGGGAAGCCGTGTTTAATATTTGGCAGGACATTACTGGATGTCGTTGGCTGGATCTTTGTGCTGGTAGTGGGTCAATGGGGGCAGAGGCCCTATGTCGTGGGGCGGCGATGGCAGTGGCGATCGAACAGTCGGGGCCAGCTTGTCAAATTATTAAGCAAAATTGGCAGCAAGTGGCTACACCAGAACAACAGTTTCGCGTCCTACGGGGAGATGTAGTTAAACGGCTAAAATCCTTAGCCGCCGAGGAGTTCGATCGCATTTATTTTGACCCACCATATACAGCCAATTTATATGAACCTGTCCTAGAAGCGATCGCCAAATATTCCCTACTCGCCGCCGGAGGAGAGTTAATTGCTGAACATGACCCAAAACGAGAAATGGTAGAGGTTTCCGGTTTAGCGATCGTCCGCCAAAAAGTCTACGGAGGATGTGCGATCGCCTTTTATGAACCGATTAATTCCCCTGTTCCTTAATGATAGCTTTAGCCCTATCCCATAAGACATCTAATTCCGCTAGGGTGTAGTCTGCTAAAGGGCGATCGCAGGCTGCCTCTACCATAGAAAATCGGCGAATAAACTTATGATTAGTCTCCCGTAGTGCTTCATGAGGGTCGATATCATACCAACGAGCTAAATTGACTAACACGAATAAAATATCTCCCAATTCCGCTTGTTGTTCTGCCTTATCTTGGTGGTGTAAGGCTTCTTCAAATTCCGCCAATTCCTCATGAAACTTATCCCAAACCCCCTCAATATTATCCCACTCAAAGCCAACAGCAGCCGTTTTTTTAGATAATTTCATAGCTGCTATGAGAGGCGGAAGTTGTCGGGAATAACGGTTTAATTTAGCACTCAAAGACTGGGAATCTTGATGATTTCCCGCTTCTTTATCCTTAATAGCTTCCCAGTTTTCGTGTACTTCTTCGACGCTATCAACCTTCACATCTGCGAAAACGTGGGGATGTCTGCGGATGAGTTTTTCCGTAATACCAGCCGCCACATCAGCCAGGGAAAATTGCTGAGATTCGCTGGCAATTTGAGCCTGGAGAACTACTTGCAATAATAAATCTCCTAATTCATCAGCGATCGCTTTTGGGTCTCCCGTAGCGATCGCATCAACTACCTCATAGGCTTCTTCCAGAATATAAGGGGTTAAACTTTGGGGAGTTTGAGCCAAATCCCAAGGACACCCACCATCAGGCGATCGTAATTTAGCCACCACATCAATTAGTTCTTGCAAGGCATTTAGGGTGTCGTTTTCCCGTTGATTATGACTAGATTCAGACATATTGATTAATAGGGTCGGATTATACAAATTTGACTCACTGATAAAAGGCTACAGTATATATGCCCATTATTGCTCCCAACAGTTAGGATATATGCTATTGTTTGCGGGAGTTTCCCACAGTCGAGGAATTGCTAGAACGACGACTGCTTTTTTTTTAGGGGAAGTTGACGACGAATTGGAACGAGACCGCCGCGAGGTGCTATTTTTCGGTTTTTTGACTAGAGCCGATGGTGGTATCAGTCCATATACCCCTTGGCTTTGAAGACGTTTATAAATAGATGACCCCCAATCAGATAGATAGTGGCTCATAGCACCGACTTCTAAACCGCAGAAGATAGCGATCCATTCCATAGAGTGGTTTAACAGAAATTGCCATAGTTCCCCTGCTAAACTCGATAGCGTCCACTCTACCGGAAACAGAAACTCGATCGCCATAGTCATAATCAGACCAAAACCGCCTAGCCAGGTGAACAAGTACAGAACCCGTAAAGCCGTCCCAATAAAAGGCCCGTGGGACAGAAACGAGCGATGATGTAAACTGTTTTGATAGGGAACCCATAGCCAACGGAACCACCCCCAACGTTGAAACTGTCGTGAGTTTAGATCTAAATCTGGCCCAAACATCAGGCCACTAAATAGAAAACTGCCAGATACTAGGAGAGTTAGATGGCTGCTGCGAGTTTGTCCAAACGTCAAAGCCGCCACCAGTGGCAAGCTCCAGAGTGTTATGCGATCGTGGGTTTTGCCAGAAGGCATAGCGCAAAAATTTTTTTCAAAAATAGCTTCCCTATTTTAGCGATTGCTGCTACAATAGAAAACATCGAATGCAAAAGGGCGATTAGCTCAGTGGTAGAGCGCCTGCCTTACAAGCAGGATGTCACTGGTTCAAGTCCAGTATCGCCCATTTTCGGGAAATCCTTATCCTAGCAGCGATAACCGGGATTCACTTAACCCGATAGTCGCACCTAATTACTCAGATATTACTCACAATCTAGTCCTAGCACAGGAAAATAATTCTGTCAATAGGATGATTACTCAGT
>NZ_JBIMLI010000093.1:0-20624 GCF_051859755.1 Limnospira sp. | reverse complement strand
ATGGACTCCAAGGATTTGGGCGGCTTCCTTGGGTTTGACATATTTGGCAATAGGTTTATCCTCAACTCTTCTCGCTTCTTATACCGTATTGCCCTAAAATATTAACCTAATTTGAGATTAAATCATGCTCCCCTTTCAGTTTGGTTCAGATATGATTTATCCTGGGTCTGCTGACCCTAAGCCTATATATTGACGGGCAATTCCATCTACTTCTATTATGGCTTAATTTCAGGAATTTAGCAAAAATTAGGGGAAAGTATGAACTATGGTCGCGGGTCCCCCCAACTCCTGGGGGATGATTTCACCAAGTGGCCTGGTTTTGATTACCTGTGAAACGGTTAACAATTAACCGGAGTAATGATAAACTAAAAACTATCCCAAATAGCACTAATCCAATGGTACAGGCATAACCAATATCTAAGTTTTGAAAAGCCCTTTCATAGAGATAATAAACAATGGTTTTAGAACTATTTAAGGGGCCGCCTTGGGTCATGATATAAACTTCTTCAAATACCTTGGTAGCAGAAATGGCAGAAATTACCGAGACTAAAATTAGATAAGGTGTCATTAAAGGTAAGGTGATATCCCAATGACTTTGCCACCCGTCGGAACCGTCTAAACTAGCGGCTTCGTAAAGTTCTGCGGGGATAGATTGTAAGCCAGCGAGATAAATTACCATATAATAACCCAATCCTTTCCAAATGGTAACTGCCATGACTGAAAATAAGGCTAAATTAGGATCGGTTAACCAGGGAATTCGGAATTGAGTAGATGAGGGGAGGAAAAATGAGGTAAAATATTGGAGTAATTGATTAAGTAATCCATTCTCTGCATATAACCATTTCCAAGCTAGTCCGGCTACGACCATGGAAATTACAACCGGCACATAATAGGCGGTTCTAAACCAGTGAATGCCACGGAGTTTTTGATTAACTAAAATAGCTAATCCCAAGGGTGCGATCGCCAAAATAGGAACGACTACTATTATATAAAGTCCGGTGTTTTTTAAGGTTTGCCAAAATACTTGATCTTGCCAAAGTCTTTGAAAATTCCCCCAACCGACCCACCGAGGTTCTCGAATTAAGTCATAATCAAAAAAGCTGAGATAAAAGGCTTGTAAGGACGGCCAAAATACAGTGAGGGTTAAAATGAGTAATGCGGGTAATAGAAATAAATAGGGGGTGAAATTAAGTCGCGATCGCATGATAATCTTTGTGAAAAACCAGAAATCCGGAGGCAAACCGGGTTTCTTGAGAGAAGCCCGGTTTGGGGGTAGGGTTCAATTATTGATGGTCAAATCATCTGGAAGAATGGAAGAACCATGAGGATAATTAACTTCGGCAACCTCTGGAATAGGACCAGTAGAGGAACGAACCATAGCCACTGCTGTCTGTAGAGCTTGCATTCTATCCATGACCAAATTATCGGGACTGAGCATTTCAAAAACTCCCAACTTCTGTAAGCGCTGTTTACACTGTCCAGAAGCGCCGACAATGAAAACATGACGACCGAGATCAACAGCTTCTTTAACAGCATTTTCCAAGGCGAGAGAAGAAGTGACCCCCAACAGAGGCACATCACTTAAATCTAAGATGAGAACATCATAGCTACCAATAACTGCGTGTTCACGGGCGATCGCTTTAGATACACCAAAAATCATCGGACCGCTAAGGTGGAAAAGTAGAATGCGACCATTAGCCTGTTTGAGCAATGCTTTTTCATCGGGACTTAGAACAATGTTGTCATCAGCATCAGTAATGGCTTTAACATCCTTAGAACGCAAATCAGTGAGGCGCTGAATAGTGAGGATATTAGCGACAAATAGCCCCAAGCCCACAGCCATAATCAAGTCAACAAAAACAGTTAAACCAATTACCCCATACATAATCAAGGCAGCTTTGACAGATACCTTGTGGGCGCGTTTCAAGAAGCCCCAATCGATGATATCAACACCAACTTTTAAGGCAATACCAGCCAAAACCGCCATAGGGATACTTTGAGTTAAAGGAGCCGCCCACAGCACCACAACTAACAGAATAATTGCACGAGTGAGACCGGATAAAGCCGTGCGACCGCCAGCCTGAATATTAACCACTGTCCCCATAGTAGCTCCCGCCCCAGGAATACCGCCAAACAAACCAGAAGCGAGGTTTCCTAATCCTTGACCAATCAATTCTTTATCAGAGTCGTGTTGATAGCGGGTGAGACTGTCAGAAATCACAGAGGTGAGGAGAGCATCAATACAACCCAACATCCCCAGCACCAAGGAATCAATGAACATGGTCTGGATTTGGCCTGCACTAAATGTAGGAACTTGCAGGGAGGGGAGACCGGTAGGAATTTCACCAATTCGACGAATATCAATATCAGGAAAAGCAATTAGGGAAAATATGGTGACGGCAACCAAGGCTAATAACTGAGGAGGAACCAAGCGTTTTAGCTTACCAGGCATCAACACCAGAATTGCCACAGTGATGAGACCCAAGATGGTTTCAGAGAGGTTAATATTAGTCAGCAGTGATGGTATATTCTGAATAGTACCAATGACACCACCTCTGGGGGGAGCCTGCCCCAAAAAAGGACCGATTTGGAGAACTACGAGAATTATACCAATCCCGGACATAAAGCCGGAGATAACTGTATAGGGCATGAGGGTGACATATTTACCCAGACGCAGAAAACCAAATATAATTTGGACAATCCCTGCCATCATCACCACGGTAAAAGCCATGGCCATGCCGTTTTCATCATTAGCAGCGGTGAGGTTAGCAATAACAGCAGTCATAACCACGGTCATGGGACCGGTAGGCTCAGAAATGAGGGTTGGGGTTCCCCCAAACAGAGCAGCAAAAAAACCAACTAGGACGGCTCCATATAGGCCAGCAGCCGGACCAGCACCGGAAGCGACACCGAAGGCTAGAGCCATGGGTAGGGCAATGATAGCAGCAGTCATGCCACCAAAGATATCGCCCCGAACGTTTCTAAAATGAATATGATTCAGGAGTTGCATGATAAGGGAAAACAGTTAACAACCAGGTATTTATCGCTATTAATCTATAAAAAAACTACGATTCATAGATTGAAATGAATCATAAAGCCAAAACAAGTATTTGTCTACACATTTTCTTAATTTTTTCTGATAGAGTCACCCCTGACCAGCTTATGGGATATTTCGGTGATTATGGCTAGGTTCGGGGGCTGAGTCCCTAGCTGGTAGGGTGCGTCAGATAGAGAAAATGGGAAGGAATAGGGGATAATTGATTGCTGACGCACCAGAAAAATTATCTGGCTGGTAGGGTGCGTCAGATAGAGAAAATGGGAAGGAATAGGGGATAATTGATTGCTGACGCACCAGAAAAATTATCTGGCTGGTAGGGTGCGTCAGATAGAGAAAATGGGAAGGAATAGGGGATAATTGATTGCTGACGCACCAGAAAAATTATCTGGCTGGTAGGGTGCGTCAGATAGAGAAAATGGGAAGGAATAGGGGATAATTGATTGCTGACGCACCAGAAAAATTATCTCGCCCTACAGCTAGGAGAGATCAGCATTAGTGGTGATGCTGGGCTGTTTTTGCTTGACGATCGCTAAACCTTCTTTGAGTGCTGTTAAGCGATCGCCCATCCAATAATTACCAGGAATTAAGCCAGCAATGCCCAATTTTTCTAACCTGCCTTTCACCTTACCAGTTGCACCGACTACAATCACATCACGACCGGCATCAATTGCCTCTGTAATGGAACTTTCAATAGCCAAGGAAGAAGTCACGCCCAAAATTGGCACTTCACTTAAATCAACAATCAACACATCATAACTATTAATAGCCTGATGTTCTCGGGAAATAGCTTTAGCCACCCCAAAAATCATCGGACCACTCAAATGGAACAGCAGAACCCGGCCATTTGCCAAGTCTAAAATTTCTTTTTCTTGAGCATTTAGAACAATTTGGTCATCGGCATCAGTGATAGCTTTTACAGACTGAGACTGAAACTCATTCAGACGTTCAATAGTCAAGATATTGGCAATAAAGACACCGACAGCGACGGCTACCATTAAATCAACAAATACGGTGAGGATAACGACACCATAAACAATGCCAGCGGCTTTCCAAGAAATTTGGTGAACCCGCTTTAAAAATCCCCAATCAATGATATTAATACCGACTTTGAGGACAATAGCTGCCAAAACTGCTAAAGGGATACCAGAGGTTAAAGGTGCTGCCCATAACACGACAATTAACAATATAACAGCGCGAGTAATGCCAGCTAAGGCGGTGCGTCCTCCTGCGTAAATACTGACGACGGTGGCTGTGGTGGCTCCTGAACCGGGAATACCACCGCACAAACCAGTAATTAAATTGGCTGCACCCTGACCGATTAATTCTTTATTGGAGTTATGTTCGGTGCGGGTGAGACTATCTGATACTAAACAAGTTAACAGACAATCAATAGAACCGACCATTCCTAAGACCATAGCATTGACAAACATTAACCGCAAATCTTCTTGGGTAAATGTGGGCATTTGTGGTTCAGGAAAGCCGGGGGTAATTTCACCAATGGTGGAAATTGTCCGAATTTCTACGCCACTAAATACGACTAAGGAAATGATTGTACCAATGATTAAAGCGACGAGTTGAGGAGGTACAACTTTTTTGAGATTAGCTGGATAAAAGAACAGAATAGCTAAAGTAATTGACCCTAAAATAGTTTCCCAAGGATTAATATTAGAAATAATCTCAGGCAAATTTCTAATCACACCAATTACGCCACCAGAGGGGGTTGCTTGACCGAGGAAGGGGGCTATTTGTAGAAAAATCAGAATCACACCAATTCCGGTGATAAACCCAGAAATCACGTTATAGGGTAGCATGGTAATATACTTACCTAATTTTAAAACCCCAAAGATAATTTGAAAGATACCGGCGAGCATGACTACGGTAAAAGCCATGGCCATGCCGTTGTCTGGGTTCTTAGCCATTAATTCGGCTATTACTGCTGTGATAATGACGGTCATGGGACCTGTGGGTTCAGAAATTAGGCTAGGAGTTCCGCCAAATAAGGAAGCAAAAAATCCGATTAATATTGCACCCCATAAACCAGCGGAAGCCCCTGCCCCAGAGGCAATTCCGAAAGCTAGAGCCATAGGTAAAGCGACGACAGCGGCGGTTAAACCACCAAAAAGGTCGCCTTTGAGATTACGAAAATGTATGGTATTAAGAATCTGCATAAACCAAATATCCTTGTTTTTATGATGATGCACAAAACCATCAGCTAAATTAAAGTAAAATCAACTGAGATTATCGAGTAACTAAGGGAACTATAAAACTGGGATATGGCTGCTTATGAACATGGCGGCGCTGGTGCTGCCGATTACTGAATGCCGGATTCGAGGTAAATTTCCCCCAGATGGACTTCAGCCCAAAGGGTCGGCAACCCGGGTTTACCCTGTACAATTAAATCATAATTTTGTCCCCACATTCCTCTAAACAATCTACCCCCAATCCAGTTTGGTGAATCAAGTTAATTGGCTCTGCAAGCAGGAGCTTTGCGACTTAGGTATTGGGTCCATTTTGATAACTATTCCTATTTGAGTTTCCTCTCACAGTCACACCGGGATTATACCGGAGGGGGGGTAAATTTTGACATTAAATTTAATTAATCTCGATCTAAATATTAATAAAAACCTAGGAAAACTACGATTGATAAAATGGGGGCAATATGAATAATTACATCAGTAACTATATGGGAAAAATGGCTGTTAATAGTGGCTGATAGTGATGGCAATATCTATATTATTGGTGATTTTAAGTGGTATCATAGACATCAATTAAAAGGCGGGTTATATGGTGTCAAATAACGACAATATACCCGCCTGCATATTTGGAGAAATTTTCGGTTCAAAATCTCTCGCCGACAACGATGCTGCGGACTTCTCCATTGCGACGAATGACGGCTTCCTGGTTAGCAACTGATGATAAACTCCAGCCGCTGGCTGCAATACTTTCACCGACATAAATACGGCGAGCTACTCCATTGACTTCAAATAAGGCGGCGGAACGATCGCCTAATTCCAAAATCCCGACTAAGGTATGAATTCCAGCAGCGGGGGAAGTAGTAGTATCTGGTGACACGGCGGCTGTTTCTTCGGGGGGCGCAGTGGGGGGAGTAGGAATTGCTGGGGGGTCAGGAATGCTGACGGGAGCAGAGGCGGTGGTTTCCTGGGTGGTGGTGGGTGCAGGAGAACTAGAGGCGGTGGTTTCAGGAACTACCCCGGATGCTTGACCCCCTGGGGTAGCCTGTGCTTGTGGCGCTGGTTGTTGATTTTGCTGATTTTGGGCTTGCAGACTTGCCATAACTTGATTAGACAAGGCTGCGGTCTGATTAGAGGCTTCTTGAACTGCCTCTGCGACTCGGTTGATAGCAGCAATTAAATTGTTAGTATTAGCGAGGGCGGCGGCATCAGGGGCTGGGGCGGGAGCTGGAGTGTCAGGAATTGCTAGGGTAGGGAGTTCCATCATTGGGGGAGCGCCGGGGACAGGTTGAGCCATACCTGGTTGAGCGGTTCCAGCTCTGTTACGGCTAATGGCTTCGAGCGATCGCTGTAAATAATTGACAAACTTAGCATCTGCCTGGGTTTGTTGGCTCAACTGAGGATCTACGGCCACAGGTGCGGGGGCAAACAGTCGCCCCAGACCGCCTCTAGTTGCCATCCACAGGGATAAAGTAACGACCAGGGAAGCACAGGCGGCCGCCAATAGAATTTTATCAAAGGAATGAGAGCGATCGGCGTTAGCATCGCGGAGTTGAGTTTCTGCGGAAATAGCAACCTCGCGATCAGCCTCAGTTTCGACGGAAGGCAGAATAATCTGAGGAACCTTAATAGATTGAAGTGAGACAAACTCCGGCTGTACAGGGTCTTTAGGCAGCTTAGTTATACCACTGAGACTGCGATCGATATCCTGAAAGATGTCATCAATGAACTGATCAGCATGAACATCGATCGCCAATGGTTCCATTGGTACTTGTTCTGCCAAATTGACATCATAGTTTTGACGTTGGATTTCCTGAACCATCCCTTTATATCCTCCCGACCCATTGGATCAACCTATACCGATTAATATTATGCGATTGTTTGAACCGATCGCCGTTTCTATCATTAACAAATTTTATCTAAAATTGGGTTGCCACTGTCCTAGGGACAATTATATATCTGTCCCCTTGGGTATCAAAGTTGCTCCAATTAAAGATACCATAATCGAAATAGATACTGCTAATGACGATAAAGATAGCGATCGCCTAATAACTACAGAGCCAATTAACTTATGATGGATAACTCTAACCTAACCGCCCAGTATCAATCTGTTCAATCCTTACCAGAAATTTGGCCAATTCTCGCCCAACAGATCCCGCAACAAGTCGCCCTATTTAACCCCCACAGTCAGCCAGAAGTACAAATCACCTATAGCGACCTGTGGACTCAGATCCAACAATTTGCGGCCGGACTGCAACAATTGGGAGTTGAACCCGCCGAGGACTTACCCAATCGTGTCGCTTTATTTGCTGATGATAGTCCCCGGTGGATGATTGCTGATCAAGGTATTCTCACCGCCGGAGCTGCTAATGTGGTGAGAGGTGCGACCGCCGACCCTCAAGAACTCGCCTATATTCTCCAAAATAGTGGGAGTACGGGGTTAGTAGTCGATAACCTAGCCTTACTGCACAAGTTAGAAAAAGCGATCCAAGATTTGCCGATTCGGTTTGTGGTGTTACTGTCGGATGAAGACATAACGGCTGAGGATAGCCTAAGTATACCCATTGTCAACTTTAGCCAACTGATAACTAAGGGTGAGGATATGACTTTGTTAAATCCCCCCACTACCAAACTGGAAGATTTAGCGACTCTGCTTTATACCTCTGGGACAACCGGGAAACCCAAGGGGGTGATGTTAACTCACCGGAATTTTTTGCACCAACTGATTACTATTGCTGATGTGATTGCGCCGCAACCGGGGGAAATTGTCCTGAGTATTCTGCCGACGTGGCATAGTTTGGGGCGGAGTGGACAATATTATTTTCTGTCCCGGGGAACCATGGTGATTTATACTAATATCCGCTATTTTAAGCAGGATTTGCAGGAGTTTAAGCCTCAGTATATGGTTAGTGTGCCTCGGATTTGGGAATCGATTTATGAGGCGGCGCAGAAGCAGTTTCGTGATGGACCCGCCACCCGGCAAAAGTTGGTTAATTTCTTCTTTGGGATGAGCAACCGCTATATTCAAGCCCGCCGCATTGTACAAAAATTGACAATTCCCGGACAAGGTAGTAACCAGAACTCATCCACAGCTTTGGCTAAATTGCAAACTATTCTGTTAACTCCTGTTCACGCCTTGGGGGATAAATTGATTTATCAGAAGGTGCGGCAGGCTGTGGGGGGAAAACTCAAGTTTGCTATTAGTGGTGGTGGGTCCCTAGCCATGCACTTGGAAAATTTCTATGAAATTGTGGGAATTGACCTGTTGGTGGGTTATGGGTTGACGGAAACTGCTCCGGTTTTGACGGCGCGACGACCTAGCCATAATTTACGGGGTTCTGCGGGGCGACCTATCCCTGAAACGGAAATTCGGATTATTGACCCGGAGACTCGCCAAACCTGTGAACCGGGATATAAGGGGTTGGTTTTGGCGCGGGGTCCCCAGGTGATGACGGGCTATTTTCAAAATCCTGAAGCCACTGATAAGGCTATTGACCCGGAGGGGTGGTTTGATACGGGAGATCTCGGTTGGCTGACTCCTCAGAAAGATTTGGTGTTGACGGGACGAGCAAAAGATACGATTGTGTTAACTAATGGGGAGAATATCGAACCTCAACCGATTGAGGATGCTTGTGTTCGTAGTCCCTATATTGACCAAATCGTTTTGGTTGGTCAAGACCAGAAGTCCCTGGGAGCGCTAATTGTGCCTAATTTGGATGCGCTGAAACAGTGGGCTAGTGGACAGGGTTTGCATCTGCAAGTACCTGGGGAAGAACAACAGGGGGAAACTGAAAATGCGATCGCTATCGATAGTCAGCCTATACAGAGTCTGTTTCGTCAGGAGTTGAACCTTCAGGTCAAAAACCGCCCTAGTTTCCGACCTGATGATCGCATTGGTCAGTTTAGGTTGATTTTGGAACCCTTTAGTATTGATAATGGCCTACTGACCCAGACTTTGAAAATCAAGCGCCCGGTTGTAATGGAACGTTACCGCGATATGATTGACGAGATGTATTAAACGGGGTCAGCAGTAATAGATGGCTCACCTGTGGCTGGTTTGATGGCCTGACGGCGATTAATATAACTTCTGCTGGGTGCGATCGCCTAACTCTTGTCAACTTCTGAACATAAGCTATTGGCGATCGTCATGATGATTTGGTGGTTTAGACCGTCTAAAACACCCCCTGACTCTCGATTACTGAATTGGTGAAAACTACAGGACACTATACATGGAGATTTCTAAAAATCAACTGCTTCTCAAACGTCTCATCAACGTGAAAGCTGTGGTTACCCCTCGCTGGAAAGAAGAAGCACAACAACAACTACAAGCCGAAATTAATCAGCTTGATAGTCAGCTTCAACAACTGGAAATGCAAGGACAACGCATGATTGGGGAACTCAAAAAACAAAGCCTACAACCTCCAGGACCAGAGACTTTGGTTCAAATTGATAATATCCAAAATCAGGTGAATGAACAAAAAAGTAAACTTCTGGATCAGAAAAATCAGATCCTCCAAAAACTTCAGCAATTGCAAACTTTGGAACTAGAACAGGAAGTCCCGCAAGGTCAAATTGACAGTGTATTTGCTGTCGAACAGGGTGATAACTTAATCCGCAAAATGCAGGTAGAAATTCTCCTGCGCGACGGTGTGGTTGAGGAAATACGCGGTGATGTTTAATGGACTGAACGGCGGCAGGCTCTAGGTAAGCCATAGCCCATCAATTATTAATGATTACCTATTTTATCCCATCCTATTTTAAAATGGGTAAACCTGGATATAAATAGGTTAACTAGCCGCTACAATTGATGGCTGGCTTTTCCTCCCCGGTATTTTTATGCCGGGTTTTCCAAGCTAATAGGAGACTATTATGATTCACGAAGTGTTTATGCCCGCCCTCAGTTCAACTATGACAGAGGGTAAAATTGTATCGTGGCAAAAATCCCCAGGCGATCGCGTCGGGAAAGGGGAAACCGTCCTGATTGTAGAATCAGATAAGGCTGATATGGATGTAGAAGCCTTTTACGAGGGCTTTTTAGCTACCATTATCGTTCCGGAAGGGGGAACCGCTGGGGTCGGTCAAACGATCGCCCTCATTGCCGAAACAGAAGCGGAAATTGAAGAGGCCAAAAAACAAGCCACCGCCACCGCCCCCACCCCATCACCAGAAGCTACCCCTACCCCCTCTGTAGGTACTCCAGAACCTGTGGCCGCTACCGTTGCCATAGATAGCACCCCTAGCCGTCGTAATGGTCGCATTGTCGCTACTCCTCGCGCTCGCAAATTGGCGAAACAACTCAATGTAGACTTAAATAACCTCCAGGGTAGTGGCCCCCACGGTCGCATTGTGGCTGAAGATGTCGAAGCGGCTACCGGAAGGACTCAGACTCCTACCGTTGCGCCTCAACCTACTGTTTCCCCTGTTGCGCCTCCCACACCTATTGCCACCCCCGCACCAGCCCCGGTTCCTTTAGGGGAGGTTGTGGGGATGAATACTCTACAAAATGCCGTAGTCCGCAATATGTTGGCGAGTTTGCAGGTTCCTACTTTCCATGTGGGCTACACTATCACTACCGACAACTTGGATAAACTCTATAAACAGGTTAAGTCCAAAGGTGTGACCATGACCGCTTTGCTGGCTAAGGCGGTGGCAGTTGCTATACAGAAATATCCTATTGTCAATGCCAGTTATGTTGACTCTGGTATTCAGTACAATAAGGCTATTAATATTGCTGTAGCAGTAGCCATGCCCGACGGTGGGTTAATTACTCCCGTACTCTCCAATGCTGATCAGATTGATATTTATTCCCTCTCTCGCACTTGGAAGGATTTAGTCGCCCGCGCCCGCAGCAAACAATTACAACCCCAAGAATACAGCAGCGGAACCTTTACTCTCTCTAACTTGGGGATGTTTGGGGTCGATCGCTTTGATGCCATTTTGCCTCCCGGTCAGGGTTCAATTTTGGCGATCGGTGCTTCTCGTCCTACTGTCGTCGCCACCGATGATGGCATGATGGGAATTAAACCGCAAATGCAGGTTAACATTACCTGCGATCACCGTATCATCTACGGCGCAGATGCCGCAGCTTTCCTGCAATATCTCGCCCAACTGATTGAAACTAACCCTCAATCATTAACCCTGTAGAAACCCATCGAAGCGTCACACTGAATCATTCCCTGGGGAAACCGAAAAATGTGGTGATGTGACCCACCAAACATTAATCATTCCCTGGGGAAACCGAAAAATGTGGTGATGTGACCCACCGACTTAGGAAAACTTTTACTAATGGTAAATTGAAGCAGATGAAAGCCATTGTCATGACCAAAGTTGGGAAACCCGAGGTTTTGCAACTCCAAGAAGTCCCCGACCCGCAAATCAAAACAGCCACCCAAGTTTTAGTCCGACTAAAAGCCGCCGGAGTTAATCCTATTGATACTAAACTCCGCAGTCGTGGCACATTTTATCCTGACCAAATGCCCGCGATTTTAGGCTGTGATGGTGCTGGGATAGTTGAAGCTGTCGGTAGCGCAGTTGAAGATTTTGCCGTTGGTGATGAAGTCTATTTTTGTGATGGTGGACTCGGCGCACAGACCGGAAATTATGCCGAGTTAACAGTAGTAGAAGAAAAATTTATCGCCCGGAAACCTATTTCCCTTGGCTTTGCTGAGGCTGCCGCCGCACCTTTAGTATTAATTACTGCTTGGGAGGCTTTGTACGATCGCGGCAGGTTACAACCCGGACAGCAGGTGCTAATTCATGCTGGGGCTGGAGGTGTTGGTCATGTTGCTATTCAACTAGCTAAACTGCAAGGGGCAGAAGTAGCAACTACTGTGGGATCTACCGAAAACGCAGCTTTTGTTCAAGAGTTAGGGGCTGATTTAGTCATTAACTATAAAGAGGAAGATTTTGTCGAGGCTGTCCTGCATTGGACTCAAGGCGAAGGCGTTGATTTAGCCTTTGATACAGTCGGGAAAGAAACATTTTTTCAGAGTGTTTATGCCGTCCGCAATTATGGAGATATTGTCACCCTATTAGAGCCAGATTTTAGCCTCGGAAATCTCAAGGATGCCCGAACTAAAAATCTGCGGATTTCTTGGGAATTGATGTTAACTCCCATGCTGCAAAATCGCGAGGATGACCAGTTAGACCAAACCAAGATTTTACAGCAGTGTGCCAGGTTAATTGATGAGAATAAGTTGAATATTTTCCTTAACCAAACTTTTCCCCTCGCCGAGGCGGCTGCTTCTCATCAGTTATTGGAAGCTGGGGGAATGAAAGGTAAATTAGCCTTAGTTATCAATGATAATGATGATAGTGATGATGATAGTGATGATGATAGTGATGATGAGAATCAAGGTTAGTTGGTGTTAATGAGGCTAATTAAAATTGCCCTGTGTGTTCTGCTGTTGACTGTTTTTATGCTGCGTTCATCCCTATCTGTTCAGGCGGCAAATGGTCAACCAGAACCCACTTTATTGACCCTAGAATTGCTCCAGGAAAGGCTAAATAATCCTAGCAACATTGAGGGAGTCGCTGCTATTGATTTACAGCATCTCATTATTGATATACGCCCCGAAAATGCTGAGTTTAGGAACCAGTTTTATCGACTATTAAAAACTACTCTAAATCAGTCAACTAAACCCCTAGGATTAGACTTGAGTTATTCCCAAATTCAAGGGGATTTTAATGGGGGTAACTTGGGGGTGAGAGTTCCCCTGATTGAAGAAACTATTAAATCTGTATTTTCCCAGGAAGAAGTAGAGCAAATTAAGTCTAAATCCGCCTATTTATCAATTTTTAAATCCCCTCAATCTTTCTCAGCATCTTTGCCTAAATTAACCGTATGGCGGGGACGATTGAAATTAGAAGAAACACAATTTCAGGGAAAAGTTGATTTTCACAATATCTTTTTTCTCAAAGGGGTTGATAGTCGTTATGCAGATTTTCAGAAAACCGCTAATTGGTCTGATTGTCGGTTGAGTTTGTTGGCAAATTTTGGCGGGGCTAGTTTCCGAGAATCTGCGAATTTTCAACATAGCTATTTTATCACATCTGCACAATTTAAGCAAGCTAATTTTCAGGGATTAACCGACTTCCAAGGTAGTCATTTTAATGGGGGTAATTTTCACCAAGTGCGATTTGGTGGGGCGGCGGATTTTGACAAAACTGTTTGGGAGGAAAGCACAGATTTTAGCGATTCTTTGTGGTCAGACAGGGCGGGTTTTACTAAGTCTATATTTAATGCTTCTGTGAGTTTTAATCAGTCTCGATTTGCGGATTCTGTGGATTTTAGAGATACTCGCTTTAGTGAAAACTTGAATCTCCGAGAAGCCAGTATTGAGGGATTAATGGATTTTAGTGATGTGGGTTTTAATCATGGTAAAATGTTGAATATTGACCATTTTATGTTTGACTCTAAAGCCGCTCAAATTATGGGAGATCCGGGAATAATTGGTCAATTAATAACTGTTCCGACTCTTCAGGGAAATGAGAATTTACTGCGAAAGTTGATTAGAAATTTTCGGGAACAGGAACAAATTGTTGATGCTAATTATATCGAGTTGTTGCGGGCGAAATTACGATTAAATACTTGGTGGGGACGAATTTTTGGGGTGAATATTAACACCGCTTCCGTTTCCCGGTTGGTGGCTATTGGTTTTGAACCGCAACAGGCGGAAACTATTGTCCGAGTTAGGGAAGAACAACCTTTTCGGAATTTGGTGGAAATTCTCAGGCTGGATGGTATTAATTTGGCGACTTATATTACAGTATATAATCGCGCGATCGCTAATAGTCAAGAAGCCGCTATAGCTGATAACTATAGTAGTTGTTGGCAGCGTTTTTTGAGGCTAACTCATCTCAAATATGGGGTCGAAAAACTGTTAACTATTCTCCAATGGTTACAGTGGGAAATTTTGCTATTGCTAACTGGATATGGCACTAATTTTCCCCTAATTTTTGGGGTGGGAATAGTGGCGATCGCCTATTTTGGCTTATTGTTTTGGCTGGTAGATCGGGTCAGACGCTGGCGACCATCTCCCATTCTTCCCACCCCTTTAGAAACTACTTCTATGGTGGGAAGTTATGCTATATTTACGGCGATCGGTTTATTAGAAATTTTCTCCGCTTCTACTCAACCAGGACTTACCCTCCTCTGTTTAGGTGTGTTTCTCCTTCCTATTCCGGGTCTAATTTTAGGGATTATTTATCGGCGCGGACGCTATCATAATTTATTGAATACCTCCTATTTAACAGAAGATGGTAGCCTGCGACAGTTACGATTAATGATTGGTCGTCTTCCCATAATGCCGCGTTATCCTCTCTTCCGTGAAAGGTATTTACCGATTTTATGGGATCGGCGTTGGAATTGGTTAAATTACTATGATTTCAGTTTGAATAATTTGCTAAAATTTGGCTTTAATGACCTGCGAATGCGCGATGAATTTGTCCCCGGTTTAATCACCACTTTGGTTTGGTATCAGTGGAGTTTGGGAGTCCTCTATTTGATTCTGCTATTATGGACCCTTTCTCGCACCATCCCCGGATTAAACCTATTAATCTATTTAAAATAATTATCTGCTAGGGGGGGTTATACTCTCAGTGATTAATTCCATTAATCTGACTCAACCCCCCCTCACCTGGTTAGGTCAGACTAAACAACTATTTAACTGCTGCTTAATTTCCTCGCTGTTGAGATGACGACCAATAAAAACTACCTGGTTTTTAGATTGTCTCAAAGTTTCCCCTAGTTGAATATCATACCGGGGACCGCTAAGTTGAAAAATGTAGGGTGTTTCACTCTCACTAAACCAGAGAATCCCTTTAGCGCGAAATACTCCAGTTGGCATTTTTTCAGTTAAAAATTGCTCGAATTTGTTGACATCAAAAGGGCGATCGCTTTCAAACGCAATAGACACAAAACCATCATTGGCTAAATGATCAGAATGGTGATGATGATGATGGTGGTCGTGGTCGTGGTCGTGGTCGTGGTCGTGGTCGTGGTCGTGGTCGTGGTCGTCGTGGTCTTGATACTCTTCAGTAGGCGTTAAACCCACATCCAAAATTAACGGTAATGGAACCCTACCATATTCACTTCTAATAATTCTTGCACCCCGTTTAACGGTGGAAATATAAGCCTCCAATTCTTGCAGCTTCTCAGCAGTCGCCAAGTCAGTTTTATTCAAGATAATCATATCACTGTAGGAGATTTGTTTTAAAGCCGCTTCACTGTCAAAGTGATCTGGCGTAAAACTTTCCGAGTCCACCACACCAATCACAGAATCCAGGTTGGTTAAATCTCTTAATTCCGTACCTAAAAACGTTAAAATAATCGGGAGAGGGTCAGCCACCCCTGTAGTTTCAATTACCATATAATCAATGCGATCGCTTCTTTCCAAAACCCGATAAACCGCATCAACTAACCCCTCGTTAATCGTGCAGCAAATGCAACCATTGCTCAACTCTACCATATCATCATCAGTGGAGACGAGCAACTGAGAATCAATATTAATATCCCCAAATTCATTAACCAAAACCGCAATTTTCAAATTCTGTTTATTTTCCAAAATTTGATTAAGTAAAGTGGTTTTACCACTCCCCAAAAAACCCGTAATAATTGTCACAGGCATTCCCCGCTTCGGCAAATCTGGAATCAAAGCCGATGATGATTGTGTGGCTCCGGTCATAATCTTAAATTACTCCTAGTAAATCCTCAATTAAATTATATAGTAATCCCCCAATTAATCATAGTCAACTTTGCAAAATGTAACCTGATTAGAATAGGGATTATATAAAGTATAGGTAGCCGTACCCCAATGGCGACCCACCGCACCGACTCCAATCACTTTTTTATTTTTCAATTCCACAGTTTGGGAAGGTTGTTGTTCATCCAAAGTTAGAACAGTAGAAGCCAGGGAACCCGCCGCCAATTCATACTCAAAAACCTGACCAGACCGACCACAAAACAACTGATTTGCGCCAACCCTTTGCAAGCGATCCAACATTTTCCAAGCCGGGGTATCCACGGTCAGTTCATCACTGGCCCCTACACTACTTCCATGAATTAACAAACAGTCCAATTCTAAAAAGCCAAAATTCTGTTCTCGCAGCCATTCAACGGTTTTCCGAGAAACCGATTTCCACAATAACTTAACCGTATCTCCCCCATATTTTTTCAACAATTCATCACCCTGTACATTCGTCCCAAAACCATACAAATTAAAACACTGTTCCTCCCACCAACCCAGACAGACTTGGGGTTCAATTTCTCCTGACTCAGCGGCATTTCTGACCATCTCAACCAGCAATTCACTGTTAGGATTTGGACCGACCAAATCTCCCAAAATATAAAACTGTTCAATCTCAACTCGGCGTTTAATGATATCCTTAACCACTTCTTGATAAGCCACCAAATTGCCTTCAATACCGCTTAAAATAGCCCACATAACCATAACTTAAAAGTAAAATAAGGTGTTGAGTTAGGCGCAAACCCAACCCAACTATTGCGATCGCCAAACGGCGAGGATAAAATCCCCACAAACTAGCTAAAATTCGGGGTATGGCGAATCAAAGACATAAACTCTTGGCGAGTTTTGGCATCCTCAGAAAACACCCCCCGCACCGCACTGGTAGAAGTCCAAGAACCCACCTTTTGTACACCGCGCATGACCATACACATATGGCTGGCTTCCACGACAACAGCGACCCCTTTCGGCTTGAGTAAACCCTGTAAAGCATCGGCAATTTGAGCAGTCAATCTTTCTTGAACCTGTAACCTTCTAGCATACATTTCACAGATACGAGCCACCTTAGATAATCCGATAACTTTACCATCAGGAATATAAGCGACATGAGCGCGACCTAAGATAGGTAAAATATGGTGTTCACAAGAACTAAAGATATCGATATCTCGCACCAAAACCATCTCATCAGTATTCTCATGAAATACCGCACCATTTAGCAGTTCATCCAGAGACTGATGATAACCAGAGGTCAAAAACTTTAAGGCTTTAACCACCCGTTTAGGGGTATCCTTCAAACCTTCCCGGTCGGGATTTTCTCCAAGTCCCAGTAACAAAGTCCGCACCGCTTGACGCATTTCTTCCTCAGAAACTAAAGGTGCTGTTTCGGTGGTCAAATTGGGTAAATTGCCATTGATACTGGCTTGAAGTTCCTGGGCTAAAGTCATGTTTTTAAGTGAAAGTAAACTACAATTGGCGGGCTTAATCTGCCCGAAAAATTGGGCAAAGTGATAATTTTATTATAGCAGATATTTACCAAAATTGCCAGGTTTTGGGAAACTTATTTAACGTTGACAAACATGGGTCGGATCATCAGCTTTTTCGGCATATTCCAAACCCTGAGATAAACGCCAAGCAAAAATAGGCGGTAACCCCTTCTCAATAATGGCGGCACAAGTTTTGCGATAATCATACTCAACCTCTCGGAGAGTAACCTGTTGGGTATCGGTATCATAAATCACATAGGTAGCATTAGGGCGACCGTGGCGAGGTTCTCCGACAGAACCGACATTAATCACCCGTTTTAAGGGAGTCTGAAAACTGCAATCTTGTGGATTTTCACCCCCACCCATTTGGCGAATTTTCACCTGTAGTTGACCCGCTTCTAAGTGGCGCACGTATGGAACATGGGTATGTCCACAAAAAAGGACATCCGCATCAGTAGACAAAACTCTTTCTAACACGGTAAAAGCATCCATATTCGGCATCAAATACTCATGGTTGCTATGGGGGGAACCATGAACAAAACAGAGATTATCCTTCTTTAAACTCAAAGGTAATTGAGCCAAAAATTCCCTGGTTTCTGGGTAGACATTATCATTAGTCCACTCATGAGCCAAGCGCCCCCTTTGTTCCGCCAATAGGGATGGATAACTACATTCACAAGCATTTAATCCCTCGACAATATCTTCATCCCAACATCCTTGAACAGTGGGAATATCTAGGGAGCGAATTTGCTCAACTACGGCATGAGGAAAAGGACCATAACCGACCAAATCTCCCAAACAATAAATTTGGTCAGCTTTTTGTTTATCGATATCCAACAAAACTGTATCCAGGGCTTCATAATTACCATGGATACAAGACATGACGGCTATTTTCATACTAAAACCTCGGTTTCTCTCGCTAAGGAATCATGCTGCATTTGTTGCTGATAATAGTGTATATGAGATTCTGGTAAACAGCAATCTTTGAGAGTTTGTGATATTCCCTGTTTATCTAATCCTTGTCCGACAATTTCAAAGCCACTAAATCGCTCAGGTCTCCCGGAAGTGTGGATAGGTAAATCCAGGGCGACAAACTCCCGATTAGCTGTCCCAAAGACGAAATCTCCATAAATTGACTCACCGCTAACAATATCAAAAATTCCCTTAGCTCTAATTACCTGACCGTATGCTCCATGAATGAGTTCAAACCAAAACACGGTCAAACTCGCCCAATCGATAATTTCGCCGGATAGTAACCCTTGATGAATTTGCACATCATCAGATATACTCTCCCACAATTCTTGGCTGGGGGCTGCCGCTGAATTTCCGTTAATTATTTGGTCTGACCACTGTTCAAACTCGGAATTTTGCGGGGTGGCAGGTAGCACAGCAATCCGTTGACAATCGAGGTTATTTAAAAGGGGTTCAAAGTTGGATAATTCCAAATAACAAGGTAATTCAATATAAACATTAACCCCGGATTCAATTAAAGTTAATAGTTCGGCTTCTTGACCACGAGATAGGATGTGCAGATGGGGAAATTCTGTGGCTAAACAGGTTTTATCAATGCACACGCCATTAATCTCTGGGGCGAAATAGCACTGTGGTTGGGGGTTTTGGGCTATCTGTTCTCGAATCCAGTAGGTTTTCCCAGCACCGGGGGGACCTGCGATCGCAAAAATCATGGTTTAACAAGAATGAGAATCATTATCAGACTAAGATAACACACATAACACAGGATTCGAGAAAATTCCGAAAAATATGTTCGATCGCCCTTTACCGAGTTTGATTGACCTAGCGATTGTGGGAGCAGGTCCCCAAGCCCTGACGTTAGTTACCCATATATTGCAGAAACGCCAAAAATTCAGGAACCGATTTATGGTCTTAGACCCCAGTGGGACTTGGTTAGAACAATGGCGACATCAATTTAAGGCGCAGGAAATCCCCCATTTGCGATCGCCAGCAGTACATCACCCCGACCCCGACCCCTATAGCCTCAGACGATTTGCTGAGAATAGGTCGATGGAATTGTTCCCCCCCTACGACCTACCAGGAACCGAGCTATTTGAGGATTTCTGTGGTGAGGTAGTGAAAAAATGGGAGTTAACAGACCGGGTATATCCGGGAAAAGTCAGCCAAGTGTTACCGATTCAATGGTCCCAAAAGCCCAGATTTCAGATAGTTTTAACTGATGGTAGTTCCTTAATTGCGCGGCGGGTAGTATTAGCAACGGGGGCGGCGGTTCCCAATATTCCCCAGTGGGTAGAAGAAATTAGGACCCCCTATCCTCCCAGTAGCCTTTGTCATTCTCAACAGGTTGATTTGCGGTTAATTAAGGATTTGTCTGGAGAAGATATTGTAATTGTGGGAGGGGGTTTAACCAGCGGTCATTTGGCTATGGGGGCGCTAAAACGAGGCGCTATGGTGACATTAGTAGTGCGGCGACAGTTGCGCGAGAGGTTATTTGATGCGGAACCTGGTTGGTTAGGACCCAAATATTTAAAGGGTTTTGAAGGGGAGGACTGTTGGTATGGTCGTTGGGAGATGATTAAACAGGCTCGTGATGGGGGTTCGGTGACTCCCGCGCTGATGTTACAGTTAAGACGGGCGGCGCGTCAGGGGAAATTGAGGATTTTAGAAAATACTGAGATTCTGGGGGCGGTTTGGAAGGATGAACAGTGGCGAGTGAGGCTGAATGGGGAAGTTTCACTAATGTTTAATCGGATTTGGTTGGCTACGGGAACTCAATTTAATGGACACGAAGATAATTTACTGACTGATGTGCTACGAATTTATCGGACGGAGATGATTAATGGTTTACCTGTCCTAGATGAAAATTTGCGGATTCCTGGATCTCAATGTTTTATAATGGGGGGATTAGCGGCTTTGATTGTGGGTCCTGTGGCTAGGAATTTATCGGGGGGAAGAATGGCAAGCGATCGCCTAGTTAAAGCGATTATTAAGCCTAATACCATGCTTCCTTTAGGGATTTCCTAAGCCAAAAAGCGGAGGATTTGCGGATGAATGGGGCGGAAAGTCAGCACCCCCGGCTGAAGCACGGGGGCTTCGTGCCCCCGCTTTCAGGTAGCTGACCAGCTTAAGCCTTAACTGGCTACGTTCAGAGCAAGAGTTAAAGTTCCTACCCTGG
>NZ_JBIMLI010000092.1:0-20676 GCF_051859755.1 Limnospira sp. | reverse complement strand
GTTAGTAGGGTAGGGATCATCAGAACACCGAACCAGCCTACATAAAGGCGGTTGTTGGTGGATGTTACCCAGCTACAAAAGCGTTCCCAAGCGTTGGCGCTCTCGCGCTGCTGAATGGTAGTAGTCATGTTGGATATGATTGCTATATTGAGTTTTCGAGGTACTTATCCGGCAGTTGTTTTTCTACCGTGTCTATAATATGACACACTCCGTTAAGGTTTGTAAAGGGGTTTAACAAAGTATTTAGTTATATTTAGGATAAGCAAAACTAATGTTTAGTCAGATGTCTAGGTTGGTTTCCTATTCTCCGGCTTATACGATAGTTCCGACCTATGAGTGTTTTAACCGCTGTAGTTACTGTAATTTCCGCAAGGAACCGGGAGATAGTCCTTGGTTAACTATGGCGGAGATGAAACAGGAACTGGCGGGACTATGTGAACAGGGAGTAGTGGAGATTTTGATTCTGAGTGGGGAAGTACACCCGAACAGTCCCCGGCGAGAGGCTTGGTACGATCGCATTTATGAGTTGTGCGATGAAGCCCTAAATTGGGGATTTTTGCCACACACTAATGCGGGTCCGCTGAAATTTGAGGAAATGGCTAGATTAAAACAGGTTAATGTGTCGATGGGGTTAATGCTGGAACAAATGACTCGGGAGCTTTTACAAACGGTTCATCGCCACGCGCCTAGTAAAGTTCCTAGTATTAGGTTACAGCAGCTTGATTGGGCTGGGGAACTCAAAATTCCGTTTACGACTGGGTTACTTTTGGGAATTGGGGAAAGTCCCTCAGACTGGGGATGGACATTAGAAGCGATCGCCAAAAGTCACGATCGCTCTGGTCACATTCAAGAGGTGATTGTGCAACCCTACAGCGAAGGAAGCCGACAAGCGCAGCCAGGGTACGGATTTAATCTTAGCCAATTACCGGAAGTAGTGGCGATCGCCCGCCGTATTCTCCCGGAAGAAATCACCGTGCAAATTCCCCCCAACCTAGTCATGGAACCAGAGATATTATTAAAATGTCTGGAAGCCGGAGCCAGAGACCTAGGGGGAATCGGTCCCCAAGATGTAGTCAACCCGGACTATCCCCACATTAACCCGGAAACCCTCAGCCAAATTATCAACCGGAAAGGTTGGCAATTGCAGCGACGACTACCGATATATCCCCAATACGATAGCTGGTTATCGCCTCGATTACAGAGGAGTGTAAATTCTTGGCGAAAAAAGTTGCAGTTTCCCCAGCGGTTGTGATATATTAGTAAATCGCAGTGGTGGCGGCATAGCCAAGTGGTAAGGCAGAGGTCTGCAAAATCTCCATCCCCGGTTCAAATCCGGGTGCCGCCTTTTTTCTGGAAGGATTGCTCTAAGTGCGATCGGCGTTAACTACCTTAGCCAGGCATCCTACCTGATGACTCAAAAATCAATCAGAATCGAGTCCCTAGCCAGGGTAGATAACTCTATGGCATCACCCAGGTTTTAGTAAGTGGGATCACCAGTGATGAAAGCAGCGGAAACCCACTGATTGGTATTTTGAAGACGGAACCAGCGGTTCTCGTTTTTCCTTTCCCTTGTATCCCAATGGGTTGTGCCTACAGTTGTAGCATCAAAAGTGCGACGACTGCCATTGCTTAGAGAGCCGACGACAGAGAAGTTTGTCCCTGGTCCGCTGCGGATATTGAGAGTGGTATCTGCTGCGCCAGTGAACAGTGGATTGCCAGTGATGAAAGAAGCGGAAACCCACTGATTGGTGTTTTGAATACGGAACCAGCGGTTATCATTTCGCTGTTCGCGAGCGTCCCAATGCATTGTGCCTCGTGCCACAGCGTCAAAAGTGCGACTGTGACCAGGGCTCAGAGATCCAACTATCGAGTTGTTCGTCCCCGGTCCGCTGCGGATATTGAGCGCCCCATCTACAGTACCTCGGAATGCACTCGTTGAAGGCTGAGTAGGAAGTGGAGACGGAGTGCTAGCTAAAACGCCAGGAACACGGATATAGCGATCAGGGTTATTTGCCGTGTAGTCAACTATTCGGTGTAAAGTTCCTGCACCACCACCATCAAAATTATTCCTGTAGTGTGACTCCGAAAGAGTTACCCGCCTTACACCATTTTGCTGGTAAACCCTTTCCACAACAGCGACGTGATTTTGCCCATTCCTCGTCCACTGAGCAATATCACCTGGTTGAGGGTCGCTAACGATACGTGCGCCATTAGATAGCTGTGTATGCCACTGATTAGCATTACCCCGCATTGAGTTTAAAGCCGCAACACTACCTCCTAACTCTTTCACCCGACCATGTGCATACCAAGTACAGTTGCCTTCTGTATGACCACGACCACCAACTAAACTAGAACCAAACATCGACTGAGCAAAAATGTTACCAGTCGTGTAGAACTGAGGACGATTCCTAAAGTAGTTTGCATTTTGTTGGGTCAGTAAAGGAGTACGAGAAGATGACTGCTCTATTAGAGTAGCTTCGCCATTGATCATCACAGTGGCGGTATCATCTACTGCCATTAATGCCTCAAGTTCCCCGGCATCAAATTCCCGGCCTTGGACGAGACCGGAAAAAATCGCACCCTCATCTCCAGGTGTATCGGAGATGTTAATCTGCGAGTCGATATAATGCCCTATTTCCTCCAGCAGCACTGAGACGATCGCTTCTGGGTTATCAGCATTCTCAGCCACAAACTCACTGGCCAGATAAATATTGTTAGTTGCTGCCGCAAAAGCTCCGTTAGATCCGTTGATATCAGCAACAGAAACAACCGTAGTCGGTGGCATCTCAAAAGTACCATTAGTCAAACTATCTGCCAAATCCTGAGCCGCCTCAACATCAAAATCATCTCCAAAAGCAATGCTCATCTGAGAGAGAAACTCTGGGCTATTGGCAAATTGCTGTAATTGTTCGTAAGTATTGGCTAAGGCCATTCCCGTTAACGAATCTACCGACGGCGCGGTGTGAGAATCCGTTTCCGCCGGATTTATTTCTTGGTCAACGGATATATCCAGATCCATCACAAGACGATCGCCCTCAACTGGTACCAACGTTGGGAGAAGCACTGGCTCGACAGCCCCCGTTACTGGTAGTCCATGGGCATTGAAAGACTCTAAAATATCCCCATCACTGCGAGCGATCGCATTGGGATTTGTTCCCAGCAATCCGCTGATTTCTTTGGTATCTGTGTCCACAGAAAACATGGCTAGTTCCTCCGATCGCATTAACAATCCAATTATCGCGGTGGCAGTTGAGGCTCTGGGTTAGAAAATGATCGGGAAAAAAGTTAGTTTTTGTTAGGTAGGGTTTAGCCGCTTTGTGAGATGAAATCTCAATAAATGGGCAAAACAATGGGATTTTGGTCAAATTTTCTGGCTTGGGAGCCAGGAAACCGTCTATAATAAGTTAGTTTTTACCATGTCAAACTTGGGGAGTATCAGCCATGACTCCAGAAGAGGCCTTTGAGTTTGTTAATCAGAAATATTCATGCGATCGCCAAGGCAAACGTATTAGCGACTTGCAAAAACAAATTTTTTGTTGGTCTTGGCAGGGCAAAAAATATGACGACATCGAAATCCTGCTTAATTTTAATAAAGTTTATATCAGACAAGAAGCCGCCAAATTATGGAAAATACTAACCGATTTATTTGCTAAACCAGTAACCCGCACTAATTTTCGGTTAGTCGTGGAACAGGCCATCAAAGCCGATCGCGATCGCTGCCAATTTGCCTTTCCCCAACAGATGCGAGAATGGTTTGAAATTCTGGATTATGAATTTGATTCGCGCTACAATATTCAAGAAGTAATCGAGGGAAATCGATTTTTTGAGTGGATCATCAAAATTAAGGCCCGCCGAGGATACGATCGCATTCTCGTCCGGGGAGTAGAAGGGGAAGCAGAAATTTCCGATTTTAATGCTTTGCGTCAGTCTGTGGAAAACCAACGCACCAACGAGGGATGGTTAGTCGCTGTCCGTCGAGTCAGTAAAGCCGCCAGAAATGCAGCCCAAAAAAGCCCAAATAAAAACTTATTTTGCTACACATTCGACGAACTTATCGACCAAGAAGCAGACTTTAGTGGCTATTGTCAATGGCTAGAGCAGGAAATTCAACGGCGAGGTATCCACCATAAATATGTACCTCTCGCCTGCATAAAAGAGGAAGTTGACCCCTCTACCAAGCATAAATTAGGAGTCAGCCACTACGACGAAGACGATGGCTGGATCGATGGTTATGTTAATAGGTGGATTGACGATACCGCCAAAAAACATCTATCGATTTTGGGTGAGTTTGGCACAGGCAAAACCTGGTTTATTTTTCATTATGCCGGGCAACAATTAAACCGCTACTTAAAAGCCAAAAATAAAGGAGTGGAACGCCCGCGATTGCCCATAGTTATTCTCTTGCGAGATTATGCCAGTGCCATTAATATGGAATCGCTGTTTTCTGAGTTCTTTTTCCGGCAACATGAAATCCCCTTGCGAGGGGGTTATTCTGCCTTTGAATGGCTCAACCGCCAGGGCAAATTGTTGGTCATGTTTGATGGCTTTGACGAGATGGCTGCCAAAATTGACCGACAGCGGATGATTAATAACTTTTGGGAATTGGCTCAAACTGTAGTCTCTGGTTCTAAAGTTATTTTGACTTGTCGGACGGAGCATTTTCCTGAAGCCAAAGAAGGACGTGCTTTGCTGAATGCAGAACTACAGGCTTCCGTGGCAGCATTAACCGGAGAACCGCCACAGTTTGAAGTTCTGGAATTAAAAAAATTTAGTAACCAGCAAATTCGTCAGGCTCTCTCCTTTGAAGCCTCACCCGCCACGGTGAAAAAAGTCATGAATAATCCCCAACTTGTGGATTTGGCTCGCCGTCCGGTCATGAGTCAGTTAATACTGAAAGCCTTGCCGGATATCGAAGCGGGAAAAGCGATCGATTTAGCCAGAATTTATCTCTATGCAGTTACCCGCAAAATGCAGCATGATATACAGAAAAAGCGCACATTTACTTCTCTGGCAGATAAACTTTATTTTCTGTGCGAACTCTCCTGGGAGATGCTATCTAAGAATCGAATGAGTTTGAATTATCGGGAGTTTCCCGATCGCATTCGTCGCTTGTTTGAGTCGCAAGTGCAACAACAAAAGGATTTAGATCACTGGCATTATGATATGATGGGTCAGACGATGTTAATTCGCAATGAAGATGGGGATTATAGTCCGGCTCACCGTTCCTTATTAGAGTTTTTTGTCGCTTATAAGTTTGCTGCTGAATTGGGGATATTGGCTCCCGATTTCGTCGAGGTGGCACAGCCACAGTCCCATGTAAATCCACAGAAAACCGCTCAAAACTACACTTGGTCTAATTATTTTCGCCGCGAAGTTGATGTTAACGGAGAAGTGATTTTGATTTCGCCTCTCAATATGTTTTCTACGGAGTCTTTGGCACATTTGCGAACTACCTTTGGGGAAATGCCTCTGGCGAAAGCAGTGCTAGATTTATTATTGCCGATGCTGCGTCCGGTGACCAACACTGATGAGGAAAACTTACAGGATATTTGCGATCGCTTGCGGGAAGTAGTGAAGGCGACACGGCGAAAAACCCTAGAAAAAGTCGGCTATGTTGGCGGGAATGCAATCACCCTGCTTTTGAAAACTGACAAGGCTGCTTTGGAGGGTTGCGATCTCAGTCATGCCGTGATTTTGGGCGCTGATTTTAGGGGTGCTAGTTTGCAGGATGTAAGTTTAGTAAAAGCCACTTTAACTAACTGTCTTTTTATGGAATCTATGAATACAGTTAGAGCATTAGCTTTTACTCCTGATGGTAAACTTTTATCCACAGGTGATGAATCTGGTCAAATTCATATTTGGCGAGTTGCCGATGGCTCAAAAATTGCCACATTGACAGGGCATCGCCTCAGCATCAAAACCCTAAAATTTAATGAGGATGGGCAAATTCTTGTCAGTGCTAGTTATGATAAAATCGTCAAGTTTTGGAATCTGGCAAACCATGAATGTTTCAAAAGCGTACTGATAGAGCCTGATTTTTTATGTGATGCTCCTTTAATGCCCAAGATGAAAATATTTTTGAGTCCTAATCTCAAAATATTGGCGAGTGGTAGTGTAGATGGTACAGTACAGTTATGGGATATTAATAATGGTAAATGTTTGGCGTGTCTCCCAGGACACACCAGTTGGATTAATCGAATAGTTTTCAGTCCAGATAGTCAAATTTTGGCAACCACAAGCAAAGACACAAATATCAAACTTTGGGATGTGGCTAATGCTAAATGCCTGAAAACTTTACCAGACCATGAAGAAGAAGTATGGGGTGTTGCTTTCAGTTATGATGGTCAAGTCTTAGCTAGTGGGAGTGCTGACGGAACCATTAAACTTTGGCAAATTGCTGATATAAATAATACTTCTCTGGCTGCTAGTATCTCCGCACACGATAGCGATCTCAGAGGATTAGCTTTTAGTCCCAATGGCAAAATACTGGCTAGTGGAAGTGGCGATCTCACGACGAAACTGTGGGACGTGAGCGATATTCATCATCCCCAACTCCTCAATACTTTACAAGAACATACTTCTTGGATAGAGGAACTGGCTTTTACACCAGATGGTAAAATATTAGCTATGTGTGCTGCTGATAAAAAGGTGAGTTTGTGGAATGTGGAAAACATTAATAATATCAAGCTCAACAGCATTTTAGGAGGCTGGTGTAATTGGATACGTTCAGTCGTTTTTAGTCCAGATGGTAAGACATTAGCCAGTGGTAGCGATGATTACTATGTCAGGAGTTGGGATACAGAAACAGGGGAGATTTTAGCCAATTTACGGGGACATAAAGAACGAGTACAATCAGTGGCTTTTAGTCCAGATGGTCAAACGATCGCTAGTGCTAGTCGAGATTTTACCGTCAGGTGTTGGAGTGTTGAGCATCATAAATGTTTAAGTACATTGAGGGCACACACAAACCAGTTATATGCGGTTGCTTTTAGTTACGATCATCAATTGTTAGTCAGTGCCGGGAATGACCGAACTATTAAGTTATGGGATGTGAATCCGACCCCCAAGTTAATCAAGGAAATTAACCCTTATCCTTGCAAAATATTTACAGTTGCCTTTAGTCCTGATAGTCAAAAAATCGCGGTGGGTGGGAGTGATAATATTCTGCAAGTGTGGGACATTGATTTCCAAAAACCTCCCCTAAAATTTGTCGGACATCAGGGAGAGATAATCTCAGTTAATTTCAGCCCTAATGGTCAAATATTGGCTACCAGTAGTAATGATAATACGGTGCGTTTATGGGATGTGACGACCCAAGAATGTCTGGCAATTTTTCCATGTCAACAAGTTTGGACTTACCTGATTTCATTTAGTCCAGACGGTCAACTATTGGCGAGTGGAG
The DNA here is from genome assembly GCF_051859755.1 of Limnospira sp. NCBI lineage: Bacteria > Bacillati > Cyanobacteriota > Cyanophyceae > Oscillatoriales > Sirenicapillariaceae > Limnospira > Limnospira sp. The sequence continues at coordinate 13,274 of NZ_JBIMLI010000092.1, read as the reverse complement.
GAGAAAACAATACGGTGCGTTTGTGGGATGTGACGACCCATGAATGTTATGCTACTTTTAACGGACATCAAAGTTGGGTGCTGGCAGTAGCTTTTAGCCCCGATGGTCAAACCTTGGCCAGTAGCAGTGCGGACGAGACAATTAAACTTTGGAATGTCCCAACGCGAGAATGTCTCAAAACTTTGAGAGTACCCAGACTTTACGAAAGGGCGAATATCTGCGGGGTAAAAGGTTTGAGCAATGCCCAAAAAGCAAGTATGAAAGTATTGGGGGCGATCGATTAACTGACGTTAATTGTTGTCTATTGGGTTGGGTTCCCACGGTGAGGGGTCAGAGTTTGATGGGGCGGTGTTGTCCAGGATACTAGGACTTTGTGCGCTTCTAGCTAGGACGAGGTGGAGCATGGTATAGCACACCTGGGTAAGGATTAAGGTATGTTAACTCAAATTACCCTAAAATTAATGATTGCCGGAACAGCATTAAGATCAACATTTCCGGCTTGACCATTATAAATTGTCGAATTGACAGCATATTTTATGACGAATCATCAGCCAAATACTGACTTAACCAATAACCCCATACCTGTGGGAGTCCTAGGGTTTGGTGGTTTAGGACAAGCGGCGGCTAGGGTATTAACCCCTAAACAAGAAATGTGCTGGGTCGCAGCAGCAGATCAAAAGGGCTATATCTATTCCCCGGAAGGACTAGATCCAGACCTGTGCATCAGGACATATCGCGATCGCGGTTCTGTGGCAGACATAGAACCCGGCGGAACCCACAGCACCCAGAGTATTATTGACTTAATTAACCATGCTCCCCTAGTAAAGGGTTACTTTTTGGCGCTGCCTAATTTACCAAATACCTTTATGGCTTCCGTAGCCCAAGCCTTTATTAACTCCGGTTGGCAGGGAGTTCTAGTAGATGCCCTCAAGCGTACCAGCGCGGTGGAACAACTCCTAGAACTTCAGGAGGAGTTAAAAGCGGCTGGCATCACCTATATGACCGGTTGTGGGGCGACTCCGGGTTTACTCACGGCGGCGGCGGCGATCGCTGCCCAAAGTTATGCAGAAATTCACAGCGTTAACATCACCTTTGGGGTAGGTATAGCGAACTGGGAAGCCTACAGAGCTACTATCAGGGAAGATATTGCCCACCTTCCTGGTTATAACGTAGAAACAGCTAGGGCGATGACAGATGCGGAAGTAGAAGCCCTATTAGATAAAACTAATGGTTTGCTGAAACTGGAAAACATGGAACACGCCGACGATATTATGTTGGAATTGGCGGGTATTTGTTCTCGCGATCGCGTTACTGTTGGTGGAATTGTCGATACCCGTAACCCCAAAAAACCCCTGAGTACCAATGTACAAGTCACTGGTCGCACCTTCGAGGGGAAAATCTCCACCCACACCTTTACTCTGGGTGATGAAACTAGCATGGCTGCCAATGTCTGCGGTCCAGCTTTTGGCTATTTAAAAGCCGGGGTCAAATTGCACCAAAGGGGCATTTATGGACTGTTCACCGCCGCCGAAGTTATGCCACAGTTTGTCCGTTAGGCTGGCACAGCCACAGCCGAGCAAATGCCTACAACTTGCTGCTTCACGGTTTGATAGAATGGGAGCGAGGCTGCTGCCTATAAATCACTAACCGGAGATATTGAATGAGTCTAAATGTTGTTACCCTGGTAGGACGAGCCGGAACTGATCCGGATGTCAAATATTTTGGTGCGACCCGTTAGATGGAAAAGTTGCCCAGTTGGGTAGCGTGCCATCTGCGTAGACTAGGACAAGCGGTCACAGGTCTATGATAACTGGGTGTTTGGGTAGGTGAGGGTTTCACCAATTCCTACCGTCGTGATGCAGACGAAGCGACACCCCCACTGGGGAGACTGACTATCAATCTGGTGAAGCGGGGTGTAACGGAGGTAATCGCCAACCCATGGCGAAATCCCTTCTAGCTGAGATGAGTATGAGTAAGGTTAACTGAATCCACGTCTGAACCGTCGTTATTGATGACAGCCTAAATGGGTTATGGGCTGCGCCAAAAGGCAAGGATAAGGGCTGGGCAACTCGAAATTTGACCCGGAGCATCCCCTAAGAAACCCGGCGGATAGTGGAACTCTAACCTCATCGCAAAGCAGACACTCGGAACGGGGTAATCCGGCGTGCATCTCTCGGACAGGTCGATAACCGAGTAGGCAGTCAAGCCGCATGATGGCGCTGGAAAAGATTGACTCAGAAGCAAAGGCCTTTAGGAAACTAGAGGATAAGCCCACGGAGTCACGGTTACTTGGAGATGGATAATCAAGTCAGAGTTAATAAGCTATGAACACGGTAAAACCGATGTATGGATGGGAGACAATCAACTGGAAAAAAGTTGAATACCATGTCTTCAAGCTCCAAAAGAGAATCTATCGAGCCTCGGAACGTGGCGATGTCAAGGCGGTTCGTCGGTTGCAAAGGTTGTTGACAAATGCCATGGATGCCAAAATCCTGGCGGTGCGAGAACTTATCCAGGACAATGGTACGGAAAAGAGGGCGGGAGTTGATGGGGTAAACAGACTCAGGAATCAGGAGAAGCTAGATTTGGCTAACTGCCTGAAACTGGGAAAGAAAACTCAAACCCGCCGCCAGGTCTCGATACCTGAACCAGGAAAGGAGGAAAAGCCCGCCTTTGGTATCCTAATGATGATGGAAAAAGCCAAACAAGGGCTGGTTAAGCTGGCACTTGAACCGGAATGGGAGGCAAAGTTTGACCGGAATTCCTACGGGTTCCGCCCTGGAAGGTCTGCTCAAGATGCGATCGCAGCAATTTTCAATGGCATTAAGGAAGATCATAAATATGTCCTAGATGCACATATTGAGAAATGCTGTGAGGGAATTTACCATCAGAAACTACTAGCCAAACTAAATACCTACCCTAGACTTAGGCGACCAATTAAAGCCTGGTTGAAATCTGGGGTAATGGACGGAAAGGAATTGTTCCCGACGGAGACTGATACACCCCAAGGGGGATTGATGCCACTATTGGCAAATATCGCCCTTGACGGCTTGGAAAGTCTCCTAGAGGATACATTCAAGGGTGGAGTAGCAAACTGTCAGAATGGAAAAGCCACAGTGGTCAGATATGCCGATGATTTGGTGGTATTGGACGAAGAACTTGCGGTGATTCTGACAGCACAAGAAACTATAGAAGCCTGGTTGGGAGAAATGGGGTTAAAACTCAAAGACAGTAACACCCGCATTACTCACACTTTTACAGAACATAATGGGAATCTAGGCTGGGACTTTCTGGGGTACAATATCCGACAATATCCCACAAGCAAAAAGCGATCGCTCGCGACGGGAAACACGGAGCAGAAAATAGGCTGTCAAACTATCATCAAACCCAGTAAAGAGGCAATAAAACGCCACCTACAGAAAATAGATGAGATCATCGGAAGTCACAAAAACTCAAGTCAAGAACAACTGATCAATGCACTAAACCCAATCATTAGAGGGTGGTCGTCATATTACTCGACTGTGAGTAGTAAGGAAACCTTTGGTAAGATTGACAGTATTTTGTTCCACAAACTGAGAGGATGGGCTTTCTTTAGAAGGAATCGAAATCAGAATAACACGGATGTAATATCGAGTTACTGGGGAGTCAACCAAGGCATCGGATGGAAATTTATCACACCAGATCACAAATACTGTCTGGAAAAACATAGCCAAACCATGCTCAAACAGCACGTCAAAGTCAAAGGGGAAAAAAGCCCGTTTGATGGAGATTACGTTTATTGGAGTGAGCGGCTATTGAACTATCCCGGTGCGACCAATGCTATCGAAGTTTGACAGTAGATAATGTGATGGCAACTGATCACATTGATGGTAATTGAGCCAATAACACACTGTCGAACTGAGAAGGATAATACACGGACACTGCCATGATATCACAGACGCTAGAGGTATCTATTGATGACTGAGTAACTGAGGAGCCGTGTGAAGGGAAACTTTCACGCACGGTTCTGGAGCAGAGGTAGGAAAGGTGACTTTCTTATCGACTGTAATAGTCAGGAGCAGTAAAATGTCGATTACCGTTAGCTGTTGATCGTCGTAGTCGCAATAGCGATAAACCAGACTGGTTTAATTTAGACATTTGGGATAAGACGGCTGAAGTTGCTGCCAACTATGTCCGTAAGGGCAGTTTGATTGGAGTCAAGGGAAGATTAAGGATTGAGACATGGACTGACCGCAATACGGGTGTACCACGTTCGACTCCGGTGATTGTGGTTGATCAACTTGAACTACTAGGATCTCGTCAGGATAATCAGGCATCTGGTGTTCCTGAGAATTATGATGAGTTCTAGGGGTATGCTCTGGTAGTCGGGTTGATAACATAGTTAAAATCCGACTGCTAGGGGATACCACCCTTGATGTGTTGCACTATGAAAGTTCATTTTTGTTGTGAGTTCACCAGAATTAGATCAGATTTTGCATGAGTACAGATCTGGACAAATAGCCTTTGAACAGGGTCGATACCGCCAATCGGTGGTACATTTGGAAACAGCCAGAGATGCAGTGGAGGCTAACTCTGGCTTGGGTGGCGAGGTCCAGATTTGGCTGGTAACAGCCTATGAAGCCCTAGGGGAAAGACAAAAGGCGATCGCTCTTTGCAAAACCCTCAAATTTCATCCCAGCCTACAAACCAGGAAACAGTCGCGCCGGTTGCTAGAAATTTTGGAAGCACCCAAACTCTATAAGGGTTCGGAAGGGTTAATCGAAATTCCCGATCTGAGTAACTTAGGAGAAAACGCAGATAAATTTCCTGTAGCATCATCAAGCCGAGAAACTTCTGGGAAAGCAGCCCCAGTCAAATCTAAATCACCAGACCCAGAGGTTGATCTAACTCAGGTGAATACGAAGGATAATCAATTTTTGTGGGTGGCTCTGATTTTCCTGGGGTTGATAATGACTAGCTTACTCTTGCATAACATCGGGTAATTTTCGGCAGGAGCCAGAAATTACTGATCATCAATGCAGGTAAAGGATTAGACCTAGGTTAAGGGGGTTATGACACCTAACAGGTGAACGCCAGCCGGTTGCTCTGTCGTCTATCTTTAAGGACATGACGGAGGCAAACATTACCCGATCTGGGAGATGGCTTAAATGCCAGATTACCAAAATTACGTTTTTGTGGTTGACACCAAGGGGCAACCGTTAAAGCAGCTAAAGCGATAATAGTCTAAATCCCCTAATGCACGGAATCACTCGTAGTGTAACAATAGTATGGAAACGGAAACTCCAGACCTAGAAAGCATTAAGCGCCAGTTAATGAGTATTAGACGACCTAAAAAACCAAAGATGCTGGTGGTAGACGATGAACCAGATAATTTGGATTTGCTATATCGTACCTTTCGGAGAGACTTTAGCGTTTTTAAAGCGGAAAGCGGGGTCCGCGCCCTAGAAATTCTCTCTCAGGAAGGGGAGGTAGCAGTGATCATATCTGATCAACGGATGCCAGAAATGAAAGGGACTGAATTTCTCAGTAAAACTGTACCCCAGTTCCCTAACACGGTGCGGATTATTCTCACGGGTTTTACGGATATTGAAGACTTGGTGGACGCGATTAATTCCGGCCAAGTTTATAAATACATTACTAAACCTTGGGACCCGAATGAGTTAAAAACGGTGGTTCAACGAGCGGCGGAAACCTATGAACTGCTGAAACTGCGGACAGAGCAACTATGCCGAGCCAACAGCCAAATCCAACTCTTGAGCGATATTATGGGAATGGCACTCAAGGCGACGGAGATAGAGGAAACTCTACAGGCGATCGCTAAGGCTATTGGAGAACAGATAGAAGCTGATGGGGTGATTCTGCAAGTGGTTTCCTCAGATAGTTTGGCTCCCACAGTCGGAGCCTATGGTATCGTGGAGGATGCGAAGGGTTGGCTGGCTGATGATCCGATTGTCAGTGAAGCGATCGCTACTAAAATCGCCCAGGGAGAAATAAATATCCCCAATAACTCAGATCTAGCGGAAAGCGATCGCTATAAAAGCGCCAATATCCAAGCTCACCTGTGTACCCCCATTATCGATCGCAATCAAGTGGTCGCAGTGTTCTCCCTGCAATGGCAAAAACCCTGTCAACTGTCCCCAGATGACCTGTATACGGTTAAGTTGGTGGCTCAGGAAATGGCTCTAGTTTTATCTCGCTTACACCAATCAACTTAAAATATGAAGCTAGATAGAACCGAAGAACATATCCAAGACCTGTTTAACCGTATTGCTCCGGTCTATGACCAGATGAACGACTGGCTGAGTTTTGGGAGTCATCGCATTTGGAAACAAATGGCGGTTAACTGGAGTGGCGCTCGTCCCGGTCATATAGGGTTAGATCTATGTTGCGGGACTGGTGACTTAACCAGACTTTTGGCTATCAAAGTCGGTAGCTCAGGAAAAGTTGTTGGGGTGGATTTTTCCCGTCAACTGCTGGCTATTGCTGGCGATCGCCAACCACCCTTTACCCTATCCCCGGCTCCCATTACCTGGGTAGAAGCAGATGTACTGGATCTTCCCTTCCCGGATCATTACTTTGACTGTGCTACCATGGGTTATGGTTTGCGTAATGTGGTAGACATTCCCCGCAGCCTGAAAGAACTCCATCGCGTCCTGAAACCCGGTGGGACGGCGGCGATTTTAGATTTTCACCGTCCCGAAAATGCCTTTAAAACCTTTCAACAATGGTATCTCGATCGCATTGTTGTTCCAGTAGCTAATACTTTCGGACTAGAGGCTGAGTACGCCTACCTTAACCCTAGCCTAGAAAAATTCCCCACGGGTCCCCAACAGGTCGCCCTAGCAGAGGCAGCGAATTTTAGTCGGGCTACTCACTATGCGATCGCAGGGGGTATGATGGGAGTATTGGTTCTCGAATCAGGGGGTTGATGAGCTGAAACATCCCGATCCCAACAACCACCCTAATTCACAAAGGCGAATATACAAGGCAATTCGTCAGTTGTCCTAGTTACCTGGGATTTGCAGAAATGTTGTGGCATAATGGTCAATTTATCTCAAGTATCGATTTTTATCGTTCCCCCAATTTTGGGGGGAATTATCGGCTACTTTACCAACGACCTAGCCATCAAAATGCTATTCCGTCCCTATAAAGCCAAAAAGGTCGGAAAAATTCAACTTCCCTTTACTCCCGGTTTAATTCCCCGCAACCAAGAAAGGCTGGCGAAAAGGGTTTCTGATACTATTATGCAGTCCCTGCTGACACCAGAGGAACTCCAGAAAGTTGCGCGCCGCCTATTAAAAACCGAACGCATTGAAGCGACGATTTTATGGTTATTACAACTGGCGCTGGCTCAGGTAAAAGCTGATACAGAACAGAAAACCGCAAAAATTTTGGCAGGTATTCTGAGGGACTTTTTGGGGGAATCTTTACCTAGGATATTGCGGGTTATGGCGCGGCGGGAAGATTTTTTAGAGCCGCAGCTAAATCAGATTTTTGATCAAGTGATGTTGGAGTTCCAACTAAGTGACCAACAGGCTCAAAAACTTTCGGAATGGCTATTAGACCGAGTAATTCCCCCAGAAATTATCCGACTGACTTTAATTGATTTTCTGACCGATCGCAATATTTCGATTATTGACGAAGGCTTCCGGGAACAAAGCACGGGAACCTATTGGGTAGTGGCTAATATTTTCGGTCTCCGCACGACTTTAACCCGGTTAAGAACTTTTTGTCTGGATGAAAAAGAAGAAACTAATCACCGACTGGAAAAACTGTTAACTTCTCTGGGTGTTAGGGAGCGACTAAAGGAGTGGTTGCAGAATCTTTCGATGCAAAATTTGCCGCTGTCTACGGTGCGACAATTACGCAAAACTTTCCGGGATACTGTGCGAGAATATGTCCAAGAACAGGGTATAGATTTAATTCAGGAGTTGACTAAATCTATTGATTGGGAAAGGGTTTCCGCCTTAATTTTAAAGCGGCTGCAAACTTCCCCAGTGGTTAATAATTCCCTAGGATTAGTTAGTCAAGAGTTGGCGCTGGTTTTGGAACGCTACCTAGAAGAAGACTTAGAGAAATTGGTGGCTAAGGCGATTCCGATTTTGAATCTTGATGGAGTGATTATAGAACGGGTAATGGCTACTTCTCCACAACAGTTAGAAGTAGCAGTTAATGGAATTGTGAAAAGTGAATTACAAGGAATAGTTAATCTGGGGGGTATTTTGGGGGTAATAGTTGGCTCACTACAAACGGTGATTTTGCTATTGCGTTAAAGTAACATACCCGCCACACAAGCGGTCATAAAACAAGCGAGAGAACCAGCAATCATGGCTCGGACTCCTAATTGGGCTAGGTCTGCTTGTCTTTCTGGTGCGATCGCGGAAATGCCACCGATTTGAATGGCGATCGAGCCAATATTAGCAAATCCACAAAGGGCGTATGTAGCAATTAAAATCCCCCGGGGAGTAATGGTGGGTTCAGTAGTACCTACAACATTGGCATTTTCCATGAGTTGTTTCAGGTCTAAATAAGCGATAAATTCATTAAGAATAATCTTCTTACCCAGTAACACGCCGACGGTGGCGCAGTCTGACCAAGGTACACCCATTAACCAAGCGACGGGAGCAAAGATAAAAGAAAATAGCCATTCCAAGGAAAGTTGAGGTAATCCTATCCCGGCTCCTAACCATCCTAACACGCCGTTAACTAGGGCTAATAATCCTAAAAAAGCAATCAGCATGGCGGCGACATTTAGGGCTAATTTCATGCCTTCAGTGGCTCCGGTGGCGGCGGCATCAATGGCATTAGCAGAAGTGGGTTTTACTTCGATTTTTACCTTTCCGGCGGTGGGGGAAGGCTCGGTTTCAGGATAGAATATTTTAGAAATAGCTAAACTAGCAGGGGCGGACATTACGGAAGCGGCAATTAAATGTTCTGCGGGAACACCAAAGGAAATATAAGCGGCTAACACTCCCCCGGCGACGGTGGCAAATCCCCCGGTCATCATGGCATGGATTTCCGATCGCGTCATGGTGGCAATATAGGGTTTAACTAATAAGGGAGCCTCGGTTTGTCCGACGAAAATATTGGCGGAACAGGAGAGGGTTTCTGAACCGGAAGTCTTGAGGGTTTTCATCATTAACCATGCTACCCATTCGACTACTTTCTGTAAGATGCCATAGTGATATAAGATGGTGATGAATGAGGAAAAAAAGACAATGGTCGGCAAGACCTTAAAGGCGATGAAATGCTGCTCAAAATCGTCTCCAAATACAAATTGGGCTCCCGCATCGGAAAAGTTGAGAAACTGGGTGACAGCAGCGCCTAGGGCTTGGAAAATGGCGAATCCTATGGCGGTTTTCAGAATCACAATGGCAAATAAAATTTGCAGGGCAATGCCCCAGAAAACGGTAGGCCAGCGAATCTGCTGACGATCGCCGGAAAATAAATAGGCGAGGACTACAAATACTACAAGTCCTAATGCGGAAATTGCCCGTTCCATTTGCTGTTGTTAAGTTAGGGTGAGGTTGAGTTGAGCGATCGCTGGTCACAGGTCGCTGGTCACAGGTAGCGACGGTGACGGAGTATGTAACAATAGAGGGTTAGCACTATCAACGCCTGGATAAGGCGAAAGTTCCATGTCTCGACCCATAGTTGCCATTATCGGCCGCCCTAATGTCGGTAAGTCTACACTGGTAAACCGTCTTACACAAACCCAAGATGCGATCGTTCATGATCAACCGGGGATGACCCGCGATCGCACCTATCGTTCCGCCTATTGGCAGGATCGAGAGTTTACCGTAGTCGATACGGGAGGGTTAGTCTTTGATGATGATACCGAGTTTTTGCCACTAATTAGAGAACAGGCCTTGATGGCTTTGGCAGAAGCGACAGCGGCTATTTTGGTGGTGGATGGACAAACAGGACCGACGGGAGGGGATGAGGCGATCGCTAGTTGGCTACGACAACAAAAGGTTCCGATCCTCTTAGCAGTTAATAAATGTGAATCTCCTACCCAGGGACTGACTCAGGCGGCGCAATTCTGGGAATTGGGTTTGGGAAACCCTTTTCCGATTTCTAGCATTCATGGTAGCGGTACGGGGGAACTGCTGGATGCTTTGATTGAAAATTTACCAGCTTCCACAGACAATGAGGACAGCGAAGAATTGCGAGTGGCAATTGTGGGCCGTCCGAATGTGGGTAAGTCTAGCCTATTAAATACTTTTCTGGGTCAGGAAAGGGCGATCGTCAGTCCAATTTCCGGCACTACCCGTGATGCGATCGATACCATCGTAGAACATAATGGCAATACCTATCGGCTAGTAGATACGGCGGGGATACGCCGGAAAAAGCACGTTGAGTATGGGGCGGAGTTTTTTGGGATTAACCGGGCTTTTAAGGCGATCCGACGGGCTGATGTGGTGTTGTTTGTCATTGATGCTGTGGAAGGAGTCACAGACCAAGATCAAAAATTGGCGGGTCGTATTTCTGATGACGGGCGCGCCTGTGTGATTGTGGTAAATAAATGGGATGCGGTGGAAAAGGATAGTTACACGATCCTAGAGTATGAAAAAGTAATGCGATCGCGATTGTATTTTCTCGATTGGGCAGATATGATTTTTGTCAGCGCTATGACCGGACAGCGGGTTGAGAAAATTTTTAAATTGGTGGACAAAGCCGCCGAAGAAAATCGCCGCCGAGTCTCTACATCGGTAATTAATGAAGTCATCGAAGAAGCAGTCCGTTGGCATTCTCCCCCCACCAGTCGCCAAGGACGACAGGGTAAAATCTACTATGGAACTCAAGTTACCTCCAGTCCGCCCACAATTGTCTTGTTTGTGAATGACCCAAAACGGTTTGGGGATAATTATCGGCGCTACATGGAAAGCCAGTTCCGTCAACAATTGGGATTTGCTGGGACTCCCATTAGACTATTATGGCGGGGTAAAGCTATGCGGGAAGTAGAGAGAAATTCCTCTAACCGGGCGACTAAGGTTTGATTACTGACCAGTTGCGCCCAGTTGGCATTGATCCCCCCAACTATAGTTAATTGTTGAGAAAATGGACCTACTGCGATCGCTACCTATCGGTTTATACTTAGAACAACCGATTACTTGGCTTCATCGCCTTGATTCCCGGATTAAGCTAGTCTGGTTGATGAGCTTTCTCATTGCACCGATCCTCTCTAATGCCCTTTGGCGGTTGGGGTTGGTGGTGCTATTGATGGTGATTACCCTAGTGGCAGCAATTCCGTTCCGGGTGTGGAAGCGACAAATGGGCTGGCTATTAACTTTCTGTAGCTTATTGTTGATAGTAAGTGCTATCCTACCTGATGGGTTGAGTGTTAGCCATCAACCTCGCCTCCCCAGAGATGAGATAGCCTTGGAAATGCAAAGTCTTGGGAGAGTGGGAGGACTGGGAGAAAATGCCACAACGGCCGCTGATTCGGTGACTGAGACTGAGGGTTTACCTCAACCAACAGCCTATAGTTATATTCTGCTGGCAGCGGGTCCGTTAACTATTACCCGCTATTCCCTGGATCTGGGTGTTCGGATTAGTACCTTGCTGTTTACCCTGGTTTACAGCACTAATCTATATCTACTGACTACGGCTTCTGAGGAAATTGCTGTGGGGATCGAAAGCCTGATGAAACCATTGCGACGGCTGAAAATTCCGGTAACAGAAATAGCCCTCACCCTCACTCTGTCCCTGCGTTTCTTTCCCCTGGTACTTGAGGAAATTCAGAACCTATATAGATCTGTGCGTACTAGGGCGATCGACTGGAAAAAACTGGGCTGGCGAAGGGCGACTCAAATTTGGCTTTTGGTGGCAGAACGACTCCTAGAAAATTTATTATTGAGAGCAGAACAAATTGCTAATGCCATGAAAGTCCGAGGCTTTACCAGTCCTAACCAACATCGAGTTGAGTGGCATCAACTTCAAATTAATTGGTGGGATTGGGTCGCCCTATTAGCCTTAACTATATTTTGGGGTATGCGTTTGGTTTGGGGCTGGGAATCTTAAGACCAACACTCTTTCCCCGCTTCCCGGTGCGAGGCGCTATGACTTGAAAAGTGCGCCTGAGAGTGTCAAGATAAATCGGCTGATTATTTGATTCTGGGATATATCTCTGATAGACGGGCTCGAATAGCAGAGTAACACCAGGTAATTGCCTTTTTTCTAAGTTAGTGCTTGCTGATGCGTGAGGCGGAATGACAACAGAAACTTACATGAACCATCCCAACTTTGGCTTACTTTTTAAAGTTTGCCCAGTTGAAGATAATCAGGAATTATTTACTACCCTTTACGCCCAACGCCTATTTTTCTTGGTGACTCAATCACCGGCTGGCTTGAAGTTTGAACCGATAAGCCGCTCCGATGCCAAGATGTTAGTGGAAATTCGTTTGCGAATGTTGCGACGCACTGGCCAAATGGAGCCTTATAAAAAACTGCAAATAATTCATCAGCAGACCTTTCTATAGCTTGACTAACCCACTATGACTGACTATGACTGATTCGATCGCTGAAAGAATTGCCCAAATTCGGGCTGCTATTCCCCCAGAGGTGCGACTGGTCGCTGTGACCAAAACGGTTTCGGTGGAGGCTATACGCTTGGCTTATGAAGCCGGAGTGAGGGATTTTGGCGAAAATCGTGTTCAGGAAGCAGAGGCGAAACAACTTCAATTGCAAGATCTCAGGGATATTACTTGGCACTTGATTGGTCATCTACAAAGCAATAAGGCGGCGACGGCGATCGCTCATTTTGATTGGCTCCACTCGGTTGATAGTTGGAAATTAGCCCAAAGACTCGATCGCCTGGCTAGAGAACAGTCTCGCTGTCCCCGGATCTGCCTACAGGTGAAAATCCTCCCAGATCCTAACAAATATGGTTGGACAGTCCCGGAGTTACTGGCTGATTTACCCCAGCTTAATGCCTGTGAGTCCCTAAATATTCAAGGTCTAATGACAATTCCCCCCCAAGGCTTGACCGAAACCCAAACGCGATCGGTTTTTGAAAAAACCCGTCAGTTAGCGGCTGAAATTGGGGCGCAAAACTGGTCTAATATCAAAATGGCAGAATTATCTATGGGTATGTCAGGGGACTATTTACTAGCCGTAGAAGCAGGGGCTACTATGATTAGACCGGGACAAATTATATTCGGCCCAAGGAATATCTAAAGCGATCGGGTCGGAGCCAGAATTTAATCCAAGATTTGCTTTACATCTTAGGACAATAAGGTACAATACCCAAAAAGATTCGCAACTCAATAATG
>NZ_JBIMLI010000091.1:0-20900 GCF_051859755.1 Limnospira sp. | reverse complement strand
CCAGTTAAGGCTTAAGCTGGTCAGCTACCTGAAAGGGGGGCACGAAGCCCCCGTGCTTCAGCCGGGGGTGCTGACTACGATCTACCGGGCGTGAACCCGTCCCCACTGTCCCCGCGAATAAACCAACGGGGATTTTTAATTATATCCTACACAATGTGGTGCATTCTACCCCAAATATTAGGTTAATTATAGGTTAGTCCTTGCTATTTATCCCATCCTCGATCGCCTACCCTGAAAAAACTTCGTTTTGCCCCTATTCCTATAGAATAGTCTCTAGCAGCGGCGGGTTTATGTGGCGGGGAGGCAGCGGGTCTATGTAGTTCATCTGTTACTGGGATCTACCGGGCGTGAACCCGCCCCTACAAATTACCATATACCCCGTGAACCCGCACCTACTTATAATTAATTGGCAGCACGCAGCAGTAAACAGTTTCACAAGGTAACGCAATGGTTAAGGAACGCACAGTACCTAGTTTTCAAGTCGATTCTGTAGTCATCACCCGAGAGGAAGGGTTGATGCTTTATGAGGATATGGTGCTAGGGCGCTTATTTGAGGACAAGTGCGCTGAAATGTACTACCGGGGTAAAATGTTCGGGTTTGTTCATCTTTACAATGGACAGGAAGCCGTCTCTACCGGGGTAATTCGCTCTATGCGCCGCGACCAGGATTTTGTCTGTAGTACCTATCGCGACCATGTACACGCCCTCAGTGCTGGAGTTACCGCACGAGAGGTTATGGCTGAATTGTTTGGTAAAGCCACTGGTTGCTCTAAGGGTCGTGGCGGTTCGATGCATATGTTCTCGTCTCAACATAATTTGCTCGGCGGCTTTGCTTTTGTGGCGGAAGGTATTCCTGTGGCTACGGGGGCGGCTTTTCAGAGTAAGTATCGCCGGGAAGTAATGGGAGATGAAAGTTCTGATACGGTCACGGCTTGCTTTTTTGGGGATGGAGCCTGCAACAATGGACAGTTCTATGAGTGCTTGAATATGGCAACTCTCTGGAAGTTACCTATTTTGTTTGTGGTGGAAAATAATAAGTGGGCTATTGGTATGGCTCATGAACGGGCGACTTCTGACCCGGAAATTTATAAGAAAGGCCCCGCTTTTGGAATGCCTGGTTATGAAGTTGATGGTATGGATGTTTTGGCGGTTCGAGAGGTGGCTCAAAAGGCGATCGCTAGAGCCCGTGCTGGTGAAGGTCCAACCCTGATTGAAGCGTTGACTTATCGTTTCCGAGGTCACTCTTTGGCTGACCCTGATGAATTGCGCGATCGCGATGAAAAAGAGTTTTGGTTTGCTCGTGACCCTATTAATAAGTTTTTCGCCTATTTGACTGAACATAATCTCGCTGATAGTGACGAGTTGAAGGCGATCGACAAAAAGGTTCAGGATCTCATTAATGACGCGGTTGAGTTTGCTCAGACTAGCCCTGAACCTGACCCTAGCGAGTTATATCGCTATATTTATGCTGACGACTAAGGGATGGGTTGATACGCCACCCAATAGGGCGGGTTGATACGCCACCCAATAGGCGGGTTGATACGCCACCCAATAAGCGGGTTGATACGCCACCCAATAGGGCGGGGGCGGGGGCGGGGGCGGGTTTATGTGACTGATCTGTTACTACCATATAGCCTGGTGAACCCGCCCCTACAGAAGACCCTGGTGAACCCGCCCCTACAGAAGACCCTGGTGAACCCGCCCCTACAGAAGACCCCGGTGAAACCGCCCCTAAAAGGCGAGTCGGTTGCTAACCTAGGATTTTAGTAAATGCCAGCATTCAGTGGCGATCGCCCAATCTTCCTCGGTGTGGATCACAAATATCGGCACTTGGGAATCACTGGCGGCGATGTTACCATCTCCTTTAATGTTGCGGTTTTTATCGGGGTCTAATTTGAGTCCGATAAATTCAAAATCTTTGCAGGTTTCTTGACGCACTAAACCTGCGTGTTCTCCAATACCTGCCGTAAACACTAAACCATCTAGTCCCCCTAAACTGGCTAACATTGAACCTATCCCAGTTCGCAGGCGGTGAATAAACATCTCAAAGGCTAAGATCGCCCGTTCGTTGCCGCTATTCTGTTCCTCTTGAACATAGCGCATATCTCCAGATATTCCGGTAATTCCCTTTAACCCCGATTGTTGATTTAGCATTTGATTAAGGCGATCGCTATCCCAACCATATTCCCGCATCAAAAAAATCAAAATTGCTGGGTCAATCGAACCACTCCGAGTTCCCATCATCAAACCTTCTAAGGGGGTAAATCCCATAGTAGTATTCACACTAATTCCATCCCGAATAGCTGCCAAAGAACAACCATTCCCTAAATGGCAAGTAATTAACCGCAAAGACTCCAATGGTTTCCCAATTAATTGAGCTGCTCTCTGTCCGCAATATTTATGGCTTGTACCATGAAAACCATAGCGCCTAATCCCTTTAGTAAACCATTCATAAGGAATCGGATAAACCGCCGCATATAAGGGCATTTGACTATGAAAGGCTGTATCAAATACCGCCACCTGTGGCACATTTCCTAACACCTTTTCTATGGCTGAAATTCCCTGTAAATGAGAGGGGTTATGAGCCGGAGCTAGGGGGATTAATCGGGCGATCGCCTCTTTCACCTGCTCATCAATTATAGTCGCCCTAGAATAGTCAGTTCCTCCATGTACTACCCGATGACCAACTACATTAATTTCCCCCAGACTATTGAGGACTTTAGTCTCCCCTTCTATCAGGCTATTTAACATTTTGCCAATGGCTTCTGCCTTCTGTTCCGAATCAATTTTACTCTCCGATTTCACCCCATTGGCTTTCACTTTCATTTCCCCAAAAGGTGGCATTCCCCAATCAATAGCCGCCTCCCAAATAGGTTCTAGGGGAGATGATGGTAGGCTATCTCCGTTCAGATCATATAAGCAGCTTTTTTGGGAACTTGAACCAGCATTTAAAACAAGAATTTTCATAGTTTAAATTTATGATTTAATAATAGTTGATTGATGGCTTTTTGGGGTGTTTTAGTGATGACGGGCGAGTTGATGAGCCGGGAGAGGGCTGCGGGAGAGGGCGGGTTGATCTGGCTTATCTGTTACTACCATATATCGCCGTAAACCCGCCAGGAAAGGAACCCCGACCATATTGGTTTAACCGTTTGAGCAACATTTGGCTACTTCTATTAATGGAATTGACGATAATGGAGCCACCGAACTAATTAGTTAATGGAATGATGATCAGCAGCAAAATTTACCTTAAAATAGACTAAAGACCACTTAAAGTCAAGTTAAAATCAGGTTAAATCTTCATAAACATCACCCAATTAATCATGAAAACTTGCAATTTAGGGAATCTTAGGATATTAATAGAGAAACTCCGTCCTATCGGATCATCCAGAATGTTAGCATTAGCCTAACCTCCCTGGAAAGATCTATCTAAAGTAGGATGTCAATAAGGTAAATCAAGGTAAATATTTATGGTGGCAGCACCCTCTCAAACGTTAGAGACAACCTATCCTCTCAGTGACGAAGAGATCCGGAAAACTCATGCCTACTGGCGTGCCTGCAATTATCTTTGTGTAGGGATGATCTACCTGCGAGATAATCCGTTACTAAAAGAACCCTTAAAACCTGAACATATCAAATATCGCCTTCTGGGTCATTGGGGGTCTAGTCCCGGTTTAAGTTTTATCTACATTCACCTAAATCGGCTAATCAAAAAATATGACCTGAATATGATCTATATTGCGGGTCCAGGACACGGCGCACCGGGTGTTCTCGGTCCAGTATATTTAGAAGGAACTTACTCGGAGGTTTACCCGGATAAAAGTCAAGATGCTGAAGGGATGGGAAAATTTTTCAAACAGTTTTCATTCCCTGGCGGTATCGGTAGCCATTGCACCCCAGAAACCCCAGGTTCTATCCACGAAGGGGGGGAACTAGGTTATAGCCTCTCCCATGCTTATGGTACAGTATTTGACCATCCAGAACTGATTACCGCGGCTGTGGTGGGAGATGGAGAAGCGGAAACGGGACCCCTAGCAACGGCTTGGCATTCCAATAAATTTATCAATCCTATCCGTGATGGTGCGGTGTTGCCGATACTACACCTAAACGGCTATAAAATCGCTAACCCCACCATTCTCTCAAGAATTCCCAACGAGGAACTTAAAAACCTATTCCGAGGCTATGGTTATACTCCCTATTTGGTGGAATGTAGCCAAGATGAGGATTATGGGTCGGCTCATCGGAAAATGGCTGCGACCCTAGAACATTGTATCAACGAAATTCGCGATATTCAACAACAGGCTCGTAGCAGTGGCAAGGCTACCCGTCCCCAATGGCCGATGATTATTTTGCGATCGCCTAAAGGTTGGACAGGTCCGAAGGAAGTAGACGGTCGCAAAGTTGAAGGTTTCTGGCGCGCGCACCAAGTCCCCATGTCTAATGTCATTGGGAACCCCCATCAAATGAAAATCCTAGAAGACTGGATGCGAAGTTACCAGCCAGAAGAACTCTTTGATGAAAACGGAACTCTTATTCCTGAACTCAAGGAACTAGCGCCAACGGGTGTCCGTCGCATGAGTGCTAACCCCTTTGCTAACGGTGGTATTTGGCGGCGTGACTTAAATATGCCAGACTTCCGTAAGTATGCTGTAGAGGTTCCTAAACCAGGTCAAAGTGAGGCGGAAAACACTCGACCTCTCGGCAATTTCCTCCGGGATGTCATGGGTAAAAATATGACGAATTTTCGGATGTTTGGACCTGATGAAACTGCCTCTAATCGCCTTAATGCTGTCTATGAAGTCAGTAAAAAAACCTGGATGGGTGAGTTTTTAGAGGAAGACTTAGACGGTAGCGAATTAGCCGCTGATGGTCGGGTTATGGAAATGTTAAGTGAGCATACCCTCCAAGGCTGGTTAGAAGGCTATTTGCTGACTGGATGTCATGGTTTCTTCCATACCTATGAGGCTTTTGCTCATGTGGTCGATTCCATGTTTAACCAACACGCTAAATGGTTGGAAGTCTGTAAAAAAGAGGTGCCTTGGCGTTCTCCGATCGCCTCTCTGAATATCCTACTCTCTTCTACGGTTTGGCGACAAGACCACAATGGTTTTAGTCACCAAGATCCCGGTTATGTGGATTTGGTTACTAATAAGAGTCCTGATGTGGTTCGGGTTTATTTTCCCCCTGATGCTAATTGTTTACTGTCCTGTGCTAATCATTGTCTCCAAAGCAAAGATTATGTCAATGTCATTGTGGCAGATAAACAAAAACATCTACAATTCCTGAATATGGATGATGCTATTAAGCATTGTACTAAAGGAATTGGGATTTGGGAATGGGCTAGTAATGATGATTGTGGTAAAGACCCCGATATTCCTGATGTGGTGATGGCTGGTTGTGGTGATGTCGCCACTAAGGAGTCTTTGGCTGCGACCGCCATTCTCCGGTCAGAATTTCCGGAGTTGAAAATTCGCTTTATTAATGTGGTCGATCTGTTTAAGTTACAACCGGATACTGAACATCCACACGGTTTGTCTGATTGGGATTTTGATAGTTTGTTCACTACTGACAAACCTATTATCTTTAATTTCCATGGCTATCCTTGGTTGATTCATAAGTTGGCTTATCGTCGCACTAATCACCCCAATTTGCACGTGCGCGGCTATAAGGAAAAGGGTAATATTAATACACCCTTGGAATTGGCGATCGAAAATCAGGTCGATCGCTTTAATTTGGTGATTGATGTCATTGACAGAGTTCCCAAATTGCGATCGGCGGCGGCTTATGTTCGGGAACGCATGAGAAATGCTATCATCGAAAATGTCGCCTATGCCTACGAACATGGTCAGGATCAGGAGGAAATTAGTAATTGGAAGTGGCCTTTTTAGCTGATACCATCTCCGGGTTAACTGCTGACCCATTAGTAGGATAACTTAACTTGATTAGGCGATTCGCTGACAGTTGGTCTAACATATACTCATGCGATCGCCTTTTTTTATCCTCAGCATAGACGGGTGATCTCATCACTATTTCAGGAAACTAAAAACATGACCATTATTCTCGCCGGAGACATAGGAGGAACCAAAACTATTTTATCCTTATTTGACGCAAATTATCTCGATACCACCGCCGCCGTCCCCCAAGTTAAATCATTATTTGAGCAAATATATCCTAGTCAGAATTATATTGATTTAGTCCCCATAGTTAAAAAATTTTTACAAGCAGCCTCTCAGCAAGTTACTGAATACGCAAAACCGGAAAAAGCGGCTTTTGGGATTGCGGGTCCGGTGGTCAATAATAGCTGCGAACTCACTAACTTGAGTTGGTCTTTAGATAGCGATCGCCTTCAGCGAGAACTAGATATTTCCCCAATTAAACTAATTAATGATTTTGCTGCTATTGGTTATGGCGTAGTCAGTTTATCACCATCAGATTTACACATTCTCCAACCCGGAAAACCCGATGTTTCTGCGCCTAGGGCTGTTATAGGTGCGGGAACAGGTTTAGGAGAATGTTTTGTGATTCCCCTTTCCCAAGGCGGCGGTTATCAAGTCTTTTTCAGCGAAGGCGGTCATACTGATTTCGCACCCAGATCCGAGTTGGAATTTCATCTCCTAGGCTATTTACGAGAACTCTATAATATCACCAGAGTATCCGTAGAAAGAGTAGTATCGGGGATGGGAATTACCGCGATTTATCAATTTTTGCGTGACCATGATATTTCTCAAGAATCTCCCGAAATTGCCCAAATTTATCATACCTGGAAACAGGAAATCGGACAAGAACACAAAACCGTAGACCTCGCCGCCGAAGTCTCTAAAGCCGCCTTGGCTAAAAGTGATTATCTCTCGGTTCAGACTATGAAAATTTTTGTGGAAGCCTATGGCGCAGAAGCCGGAAATCTCGCCCTCAAATTACTACCATACGGCGGGTTATATGTGGCGGGGGGAATTGCTGCTAAAATTCTCCCCTTAATACAGGAAGGAAACTTTATCAAAGCCTTGAAAGATAAGGGTCGCGTTAGTCCTTTATTAGAACAAGTACCTGTCTATATTGTTCTTAATCCTAAAGTCGGTTTAATCGGTGCCGCATTATGTGCAGCACAAATCTAAACAAAAAACTATTTCGGTTTGGGGGTTGACTTGCGGTGATGTTTATGCCATAATTATTACCATGGAAAAAGGTGGCGGCATATATAAGCTAAAATCTATGGTTAAGCTCATCGATAGTGCAGCTAATCAATAGTTAAACGGTCAACCCTTGAACCGATAGCTGGAAACGATAGCGGGAGTTGAGAGAGGAAAGAGAGATAATTCTACTCAGATAGAAACAATTAAGAATTGTGGAAGTTTCCGGGGTTGAGCAACTATGATGTGTTATGAAGGGAATACGAAATGCGATCGCATAATCTCCTATGGTAACAATAGGCTTTTCCCGTAGAATCTGGAAGCGGTTTTTCCTAGTCTCGCTGTTTATCCTCACCATAGCCGGGTGTCGAATTTTCAGCAGTCAACCCGTTGGTGAACCGATGGTCAACATATCCCCGCTACCTCTTCCCCAACTCCCCGAGTGGATAGAAGAAATTAGTCCTACAGAGGAAGCCACATCTTTAGGTCAGATTAGAATTACTTTTAGCAACCCGTTAATTCCGGTTGAACGTCTGGACTCTCCCAACCAGAGACAACAACTCAGACACT
Source organism: Limnospira sp. (assembly GCF_051859755.1). NCBI lineage: Bacteria > Bacillati > Cyanobacteriota > Cyanophyceae > Oscillatoriales > Sirenicapillariaceae > Limnospira > Limnospira sp. The sequence goes on along the minus strand of NZ_JBIMLI010000091.1, from coordinate 13,203 downwards.
TTGACATCAACCCCAAAATACCGGGAAGATTCCGATTTCTGACACCCCGGATGGTAGGTTTTCAAGCGGAAGAAGCCATTCCCCTAGCCACCCGCTTTCAGGTGACGCTAAAAAAAGGACTCAGCGATCTCAGCGACCATCAACTAGAGTCAGACATAGCCTGGACTTTCAACACTCCAGCCATTCAACTGTCAAACCTTCCGGGGACGGAAGATAACCCTGGTTTCCCTGACCAACCGATAGGTTTAGACCCCACCCTAAAATTTACATCTAACGTAGAACTAGATCTCGCCTCAGTCAACGACCATATTAGAGTCATTTCCGACAAGACCAAAAAAGGGATTCCTCTACGGGTAACACTAGATAGACCGGAAGCTGATGGGGGGGATGTGGCGCGAGAAGACAGAGATAGTCTATTTTCCCATAGCTGGGATTATAACATAAAATTTCAGCAAAAGCTAGAAAAAGCCAGCCGTTACACCCTAGAAATCACACCGGGACTGCAATCAAAAACGGGAAATCTAGCCAGCCAATTTCTAATTTCCCACCCAATTTACACCTACGAACCCTTACAGTTTCAAGCGATACAATTTTATGGAGAACCTAGGGAAGGTGGAACCTATGGAAGATTTACGAATGGGAGTCCTCAACTGAAATTTAATAACGGAATTACGGCGCAATCAGCAAGAGAAAATATAACGATAAACCCTCCCCCAGCAGGAGATGCGCCGCCGCTGATACAATCATACGACGGTAACGATACAATCAGCTTAAATCCCTGGTCTTTGGAACCTCAAACAAATTATGTAATTACGATTGGCGCTAACCTGGAAGATACCTTTAATCAAAGGCTAGAGGAACCCATCAACCTTAACTATAAAACCGGAGATCTGGCGGCTGACCTGTGGACTCCTTCTGGTTTAAATATTTTTCCATCTGGTAACAATTTACAAATTAACATTTCTACTGTTAATATACCCGAATCCCGCTATCAAGCAGCTTATGCAATTATCCAGCCAGAAGATTTAGTCTATGCAGATCAAGCCTATCCGAGTCGGGAGGGTAAAAACTTACTACCCACCTCAGATAAATGGCAAACTTTTAGGATTAATGGTGGTGCGACTAATCAAACTATCGAAACTTCGATTAATCTGCGAGACAGGTTACAAGGGAAAACGGGAATGTTAGCCTATGGAATTAAAGCTAAAACGACTTCCTATCAAAAAAATGGTGTGACTCAATGGAATGAACCTAGCTTTTATGGGATGGTTCAGTTAACTAACTTAGGTGTGTTTTCCCAGTGGTTTCCAGAGTCGGGAATGGTGAGAGTTAATCATTTAGATGACGGTTCACCAGTAGCATCAGCATCGGTGGAAATATATCAATCTCAACTGAATGCTAGATCATTTCCTAAACCAACTGCTTGTGCTAGGGGAATTACTAATAACCAGGGATTGCTATTGTTAACGGCGGAAAACCTGCGGGGATGTATGGGAGGTAATCGGTTTAATGAACCTCCAGAACTCTTGGTAATTGCTAAAGAAGGGGATGACTGGGCATTCACTCGCAGCTACTCCTACAGTGGCGCTTATGGCTATGGAGTTTATGCGGGTTGGGATGAAAATCAACCGATTTCTCGCGGAACTATTTTTTCAGACCGACAACTATATCAACCGGGTGAAGCTATAGCTTTAACGGGAGTGGCTTACTATTTACAAAATGGAGAATTACAGCCAGATAAAAATACGGTGTATAATCTCACGTTAGAAACTCCGACGGGGGAAAAACGAGAATTAGGGGATTATTCAACTAATCAATTTGCTACGTTTTCGGTAGAATTTACGGTGAAGCCAGATGACCCTTTGGGGAATTATGTAATTCAGGGTAAAGGTATTAGTGGGGTAGAAATTTTTGGTAATTTTCGGGTCGCAGAATTTAACCCCCCTAACTTTAAGGTTGATTTGAGTCTTGACCGTCGATTAGCTGTGGGTCAGGATAAGGTTATGGCGACAGTTCAGGGAGATTATTTATTCGGTTCTCCGGTAGTTGGTGGTGAGGCTAAATATTATGTGACGCGGACTGCTAGTGATTTTACTCCCATAGGTTGGGAAAAATATCATTTTGGAAGACAGTGGTTTTGGCCGGAAGAAAAACCGACGATTTCTAGTGATGTCTTACAGCGATCGCAAAATTTAGACGCGGCGGGTTCGGGAAGTGAAATGATCACTGTTAGCGGTGATGTTCCCTATCCCCTCAGATATCAAGTTGATGTGGAAGTGACAGATGTTTCTAACCTGTCGGTCGCGGACTCCCAAAGTTTTACGGTCTTACCTAACCATCAATTGATTGGACTGAAAAGCAAATTTGTAGCTAATGTTAATCAGGCTTTTCCGGTGGAAGTGATTGTTACTGATGTTGAGGGTAAATCAATTAATAATGTTCCGGTGAAGCTGGAATTGCAGAAAATGAATTACAGCAGTATTACCCGGGTGGTAGAAGGGGGACAAACTAACCGAAATCAACTGGAATATCAAACAGTGGATACTGTAGATGTCAGGAGTGGTAATACGGCGAAAACTGTAGAATTAACGGCGAGGGAATCGGGTTCTTATCGCATTCAGGCGAGATTTGCTTCGGACCCATTAAATACGCCGAAAGCTACTGATATTCAAATTTGGGTAACGGGTGATGGTCCGGTGAGTTGGGGAAATCGTTATGATAACCGCCTCGAAATTCAACTAGACCGCGATAATTATCAACCTGGGGATATGGCGACGGCTTTAATTCAATCACCCTATAGGGAGGGAGAGTTATTTTTCGCAGTAATTCGCGATCGCATTTTGTATCAAACCCTAATTCCGGTGAAAGGCGGCGCACCAGAAGTCCGATTTCAAGTCACACCCGAAATGCTACCTAATGTGGCTGTAGAAGCGGTCTTAGTCCGTCAGGGAGAACCTCTATCACAACTGGAACCGGGAAGTATAGATAATCTGGTATCTATCGGAATGACTCCGTTAAATGTTAGCAAAAATAGCAAATACTTACAAGTCAAAATTAACCCGAATCAATCGGAATTTCAACCGGGTTCCCAAGCTACGATTAACCTAGAGTTAACCAAGGATAATTATCAACCGATTAGCGGACAAATCACTTTAATGGTGGTTAATGATGCGATCTTGCAACTTAACGGCTACCGACCCCCCAACTTAGTAGATACTGTATATGCTGAACAATCAATATCGACCCGATTAACAGATAACCGTCCTGATGTGGTAGTACAATCATTAATGTCACCGTTAGCTAAAGGTTGGGGTTATGGTGGAGGATTTTCCGCCGCCACTGTTGATACATCTAAGTTGCGTCAAGACTTCCAAGCGTTAGCCTACTATAACGGTTCAATTATCACGGACAACCAGGGAAAAGCCACGGTTAATTTTACGTTACCTGATAATTTAACCACCTGGCGAGTTATGGCGATCGCTACTGACGAAAATTTAGAATTTGGGTCAGGGGAAGCGACATTTATCACCAGTAAATCCCTATTATCTAATCCGATACTACCACAATTCGCACGGGTAGGCGATCGCTTTTTGGCGGGAGTTTCCATCACCAACCGAGACCACCTGAAAGGACAATTAGACATCACCGGAGACCTGAGTGGTGGACTGTTATTTTCAGCGGGGAATAAAACCAGCCACCACCTGAAAACCCAAGCCGAAGTAGACACGCAAGCCTATCGTTTTCCGGTGTTAGTTGAACAAGTGGGAAATTCCCAGGTAAAATTCACCAGCAGACTGCAAAATAAAACTGATAGTTTTCAAGTTCCTTTGGAGGTAAAACCCCTAGAAACAACGGAACAGGTAATCGCCTCAGGGACCACCCGCGAAACTGTTACCATTCCCATTAATATTGATGAAAAGGTAGTCCCGAATGCGGGAGGTCTAACTATTTCCCTGGCTAATAGTTTAATCCCCCAATTAACCCAACCTGCGGCTCAAATTTTCCAACAGCCAACTTTACCATTCTTAGAACCAATAGCCAGTCGTTTATTGATAGCAAGTAATCTCCAGCTTCTGGATAAAAATCCTAATGATTTATCCGGCTTAAATTTGGAACTACAAGCTAATGATGCTATCACCAGATTAGCAGGCTTACAAAAAGAGGATGGCGGTTTCGGCTATTTTGCCGCCGCGAATATTTCCGATCCTGTCCTATCTAGTTACGCTGCCGAAGCTTTAGCCAAAGCATCTCAGGCTGGATTTACGGTTAATAATAATATGATTAACCGCCTGAGAAATTACCTTAATCAAGTAGTTGCTAATCCTGCTGATGATGGCTTCTGTGTTGATAATATATGTAAAAGCCGCCTGCGTCTTGAAGCCTTAATCGCCTTATCCTACTTGGGAGAAACCCGCAGTGATTTCATGGCAGAAATTTACGGCAATTGGCGGGAATTTGACCCCGCCACCCAAATTAAACTAGCTGGTTATTTAGCCAACTTCCCCCAATGGGAAACGGAATTTAATACCATTTTCCAAGATATCCAAAAACACATTTATCAAACGGGACGGACAGCGACGGTTAATTTACCCCCCGGATATCAATGGTTAGCCTCTCCGACGGTTTTACAGTCTCAAGCATTACGCCTATATATCACCCAAAACCAACAGCCAGAAACTATCAGTAGATTAGTCGAAAGTCTGTTAAACTTGCGTCGTGAGGGAATTTGGCAAAATGACTATGATACCGCCGAGGCGTTAACGGCGTTAGTGGCTTATCAACAAACCCAAACCACGTCGGAAAGTTTGCGGATTAATTTGCAAGTAGGGAACTACATATCACAGCAAATCGAGTTAGGAAATGATGGTAATTCTAGCTTTAATCTTAGCCTACCTATGGCAGAATTACCCCAAGGAAATTATCAACTATCGATTAAACCTGAAAATTCGGGTAATTTGCATTATTGGATCAAATACAGTTATCGCTTAGAAGGAAAACAACCGGGTCAACTTAATGGTCTTCGGGTTATTCGGACTATTAGACCAGCTAACGAAACTCAAATTTGGCAAACCTATAGCCTCGCAGCGGAGTCTAAACCTTTAACGGTCAAACCGGGACAGGTCTTTGATATTGGCTTGGAAATTATCGCAGATCATCCCGTGGATAAAGTGGTGATTGTTGACCCCCTCCCGGCGGGTTTAGAAGCGATTGATAGGAGTTTTGATACCAGTAATCAAGCGTTACAACCTCAGACTGATAGTTGGGAAATTGCCTATCAAACTATTTATCGCGATCGCATTATGGCTTATAGCGATCGTCTCATACCTGGTGCTTATCATGTTCATTATCTAGTACGTTCTGTCACCCCCGGCGAATTCATCTGGCCGGGTGCAGAAGCCTATCTACAATATAACCCAGAAGAGTTCGGACGAACTACCTCTGGATTGTTAGTGGTATCCGATAGATAGACTCGGAAAAGCTCCGCCTATTATACCATAAATGGAGGATAATAGCAAGTAATCATAATCAATTATGTTAAGACTTGGTGTATAGTTTCTACAAGTTGTTCAAGAAAATCAACGCAGTCGCTAACTAGACGGTCATCAATAGGCCATCTGTTTCCGATGCCAAAAGAAGGGTCTATATCAGCTTGATGAGCAATTTTATTTCTGCGATCGACTATTGCACTAAGTTGTTGTTTGATATCTTGTGCTGATTTCCCCATTTGCTGCGCTACCTCATCCCACAATTTTTGCTCATAAATAAGACGAATAGCATCGGCTATTTTATCTGGTTTTTGAAAACTCTTATATCCCAGGTTTTCTCGGAGTTCATCATTGAGTAATGAAGTCTGATTGAGTTTATTTTGAATCGCGCTTGATATCAGCGGAAGCAAATCTGATACACTGGGAGATTCTGGCAGAAATGACCCGGCTTGGCTTAACTGAATTTCTGTTTCTAACCAAGATTCAATATTCATCAGCATTAATCTGTCATTGGTAGTGTTACCTAATGACACTTGAAAACGTGAAAAGGCGGCAGTTTGAGGACGTTCACCTTTATAAATTTCTAACATTCCCAGGGTGACAACTTCATGGATATAGTAATCTAATGCACTTACGGCTAAAACCAGGGATGCTCGTAAAATATCAGATAAATCTAAAGCCGGGGTCGATTGAGATTTAATATAGTTATGAACATCAATTAAATCCCTAACACGAGCAATACTGACCCGAAATTGGTCAAGCGCTAATTGCATAACTCTGAGAAGTTAATCCGATAATTTTATCTGCTAGGTCGGCAAATACCTGATAAAATTCTTGCTGTTTTTTCTGATTGTTTTGGTAAACTTTGCCAGCTTGTTTTAATTGCTCACGAGTTAAAGCATAAATCGGAGTTTGATGCTGTTGAGAAAGAGCAATCAGACTATTAAAGTTAGAAATCTTAGTTAAAGTAAAAGTTTCGCTAATACCTTGCTCAAGATAACTGGGAGTAGGTAACATTAAACCAGATTGTCTGAACACAGGAACCAATTTATCCTTAACATCTGCCTCGATTCTATCAATCCATTTTTGAAAAGCTACAGTTTCCCTACCGTGAATAATGCGATAATTCTGAATAATAGTTCCCAGAAACCGAAGTTTAAAATCAGGAAATGGATATATTGCCTCTTTTAAAATCGGTAAGGAACTGGCTTTTTTCGCCCATAATGACCATTTTGGCAAAATTTTACTCAAGGATTCAATCGCCATCACGGAGAAGAAATCAGCGGTAGTAGGAATGATAAAAAAGTCGCTGGTCATCAACAAATTTTGATTAATTGAATTTAAGCTAGGACTCATGTCAATTAAAATATAATCCGCATTAAACCGCGCGGCAGTTTTGTTAAACAAGTCAGTAATAGACCCGGGTAAATTTTGGAGTGTTTGAATCGAACTACTTAACTCTTGAGCAATACCTAGGGTAACTTCATACTCAGCAAATCCTACATTACCCGGAAGTAAAAATAAGCCTTCTTGACCTGATAAAGCAACACAATTTACGGCTTCAATGGGTTTGGGTTGACCTTCAAAAGCTGGCGCGAGTCCGGTTTTAATGTTGGAATGTGTATTGTAGATAGCTTCGATTCTCCCTTGGTCATCTTCGGTATCTTCACCTAAAGCCATACCAGTTAAATTACATTGTGGGTCAGCATCTACAATAATCACTTTTTTGCCTTTTGCTGCTAACATCCAACCTAAGTTAAATGTAGTGGTGGTTTTACTGACTCCGCCTTTGTGATTAAATAGGGCGATTTTCTGAACCATGATATTTACCCTGTTTTGAACTCCGCAATCAATTATGGCTAATTATAGCAAATAATCATTGCCCCAACTGTCAATAATAATCTCTATGGAGGTTTGAGACTCACTTCAGATGCTGTCTGATGATGTTGCTGTATCAATTCTGAGGTGATGGTGATGAGGTGAGAGTGGTTGGGGTCTCTGTGGATATGGGGAGACTCATGGCTAAATTTTATGGGTCATGTTAGGATGGAGCTAAAGGCTGGGCGGTGACGGTTATGGTTCTAGGGACGGCCGCGAAATCTATGGGGCTCTCAAAGGCTGAAACGCTTACCCAGAGGCAGATTAAGCCCCAACCGGAAAATTTTTTTAAAAAAATCGGCAAAAGGGTTGACATAAGTTGAAAGATTCGCTAAGTTAATAAAGGTGAGAGCGACACAAGCTCGAAACCAAAAGGCGAAACAAAACACAAGCCCCCATCGTCTAGAGGCCTAGGACACCTCCCTTTCACGGAGGCGACAGGGATTCGAATTCCCTTGGGGGTACTCAAAAGTTAAGATTAGGGTAGAGATTGCGAGAGTGGTCTCTACCCTTGTCTCTTTGGTGATAGTTGGCTAACCTCAAGGGAGGATCTGGCGCATATAATTGCCCCATAATTGGGCTGCATTAGCGCTACTGCCAAAAGTAGGGGAATTGTCGTCATTACCGAGCCAAATGCCTGTGGTGAGTCTCTGACTGGGTATGTAGCCAATAAACCAGAGGTCAACATTGGAGTTAGTGGTGCCAGTTTTTCCGGCTTCCCCTAAACCCAAACTAGCATCCTGACCTGTACCCCAACGAATTACCCCTTGTAGCATGGAGGTCATGGTTTCTGTGACGAGGGGAGAAAGGACCTGGGGGACTCTGGGATTTTCCCGATCATAGGCATAAATGACCCGACAGCTATTAATATCGAGGGGGTCGGTGCAATCACTACTATCTAAAATACGTCTAATGGCGTGGGGACGGTGAGCCAAACCTCGATTGCCGATGACATTAAAAGCGCCTGTCATCTCTAATAGGGTAACTTCACTTTGACCCAAAACCAAACCGGGAACGGGATTTAAATCGGAGCGAATGCCTAGCCGTCGTGCAATCTCGACGACGGAATTTAAGCCGACTTCCTGGGCGACTCGTAGGGCGGTGACATTTTCGGATAAAGCCATGCCGCGATACATATCGACAGACCCACTACTACGATCGCATCCTCGAAAAGTTTGCCCTTGCCAAGTCAGAGGTTCACAGGAATAGGTTCTACCAGGGGGGATACCCTTATCTAAGGCGGCGGCATAAGGAAACAGCTTAAAGGTAGATCCGGGCTGTCGTAGGGCTTGAGTGGCTCGGTTAAATTGACTATCCCCATAACTGAGTCCTCCGACCATAGCCATGACAGCACCATTGCCGGAGTCGAGAGTTACTATTCCCCCCTGAGAAAAGCCAGCGCCCGCCCCTACAGTAGCTAGATGTTGTTGCAGAGACCTCTCAGCGACGGCCTGCATTTGAGGATCTAAAGAGGTTTCGACAATAAAGTTACCCTCTCGCGCCAATTGACTGCCGAGCAGTTGCTCTATTTCGGTAAATACATAATCATAAAAGTAGGGGGCTATGGTACTTTCGAGAACTTCCCGCGCCCTGGGGTTAATTTCAATACGCGATCGCCGCGCCCGATCTGCCTCTTCTGAGCTAATCATTCCCAGGGCTTGCATTCTCGCCAAAACGCGATCGCGATACTGAACAGCTAACTCATAATTTTGAATAGGATTAAAACTATTAGGGGCGGGCAGAATCCCGGCGAGGGTGGCGGCTTCCGACAGGGTTAAATTAGTGGCTGATTTGCCAAAATAGAACTGAGCGGCATTTTCAAAACCATAGAGGTCTAAGCCTAAATAGACTCGGTTCAAATAGGTAAGTAACAGGGTATCTTTTCCGTAAAAAGTCTCTAATTTTAGGGCAACGATCGCCTCTCTAGCCTTGCGGCCGGGGGAATCTTCTGTGCCGACATACTCCCTAAATAAAGTCCGGGCTAACTGCTGGGAGATGGTGCTACCACCTTCTCGAATTTGACCCCCTTGTAAATTGGTGACAAAAGCCCTTAAAATCCCGATGGGGTCAATACCAAAATGCCAATAAAAACGGCTATCTTCGGAGGCTATAACGGCATTGGGTAGGTAAGAGGCAAAATCGGATAAAGCCTCCAATTCCAGTTGTAAATTATTGTTAGTGATACCCCGCAGCGGCTGACGATCGCGGGAATAAACGACGACGGGGCCATTGATAGAGCGAGGGAGAGGTCGCACTGTAAAATATTGCCACTGCCACAAGACGACCAAGGCAACTAAAGCACTAATACCACAGAAGGCATAAAGACCAGAGCGCAGTAACCGCACATACCAGCTAGGGGGATCTACATACTGAACCCTAACACCATTAGCAAGTTCTGGGGGACCCAAAGTAATGACATCCCCATGACGCAGGGGAAAAACCTCAAGTCGCCGCCGTCCCTTATAGATGCCATTGGTAGAATTTTCGTCTTTGATATAAAATTGTCGAGAGGGATGTTCTCCCAAAATGGTTTTATGTGGTGGTTGTCGTAGTAAACACAGATGCACTTGACTAACGACCGGATTGCGAACCACGATATCACTAGATCGCGAAGAACGACCAATGATATAGCGATCGCCCAATAGCGGATAAACATCAGCCTTATCCGCATCGGCATTTTGCACCCAAAGTTCAGGAACCCTACTATTAGGCTTTAGCAACAGCCGAGAGAAGTTAACCCGGGCGTGAATAGTCTGCACAACCTGGGTGATGGCATTTATAACTGTATTTGACTTCGGGTCCGGCTTTTTAGATGACATATTTAACGACATTCCGCATATAGCCGTTATGTGAGACTCACTGGCCGTAGCTGACTCGGAAAATTATAACACCTACTTTTCCTAGTCCGTCGAGTAGTGATTCACGGTTGGGGCAAATCAAGGGATAATTCTATAGAGAGTATCACGCTGGAGGGGTTTTCGTTGGACGGAGGCGATCGCCTCTTTCAGGTCTTCTACTGTCCTACAGGTTCCCCCCTTAGCCCCTGCCATAGTGGTGATATGTTCTTCCATTAGGGTGCCGCCGATATCATTACAGCCCCATTTCAGGGCTTCTGTGGCACCGGATAAACCCAATTTTACCCAACTAGGTTGATGGTTAATAATCCAGTTACCCAGGAAAATCCGGGCTACAGCCATTAATCTGAGGCTATCAGCTAAAATTGGTTGGTCTCTTCCTACTCGGCGGCGTAAGGGGGGAGGTGCTTGTTCCCCGACAAAAGGCAAAGCAATAAATTCGGTAATTCGGGCGGGATAATTCCGGTCTATAGCTTTTTGTTGTAGCGATCGCAATTTGTGCAAGTGGTCGATCTGCTGTTGGGGGGTTTCAATGTGACCACATAATATGGTGCTAGTGGTGGGAACTCCTAGACTGTGGGCGGTTTCTACAATTTCCAACCAGGTGGCTGTATTAATTTTTTCTGGACAGATGACCTGGCGAATGCGATCGTCTAATACTTCGGCGGCTGTTCCTGGCATAGAACCGACTCCGGCATCCCGCAGTGAACCTATGACTACATCATAACTGAGGCGATCGCCACGGGCAATAAATTGCACTTCCTGGGGGGAAAAAGCATGAAGGTGTAAATTGGGAAACTCGTTTTTGATGGTTTTCACCAACTGGAGATAGTAGGGTAAAAACTGACCGTTAATCTGAGCCTGGGGATTTAATCCCCCCTGCATACAAATTTCAGTCGCCCCCCTTTCGACAGCATCTTGGGCTTTTTCGAGAATTTGCTCAAAACCCAACCAAAAGGCTCCGGCTTCCCCTTCATCACGCCGGAAAGCGCAAAAATTGCAATGCTGTTCACAAATGTTGGTAAAATTCAGGTTGCGATTAATTACATAGGTTACAGTATCCCCACAATCACGCGATCGCCACTTATCTGCTACCTCTCGCAGACGTTCGGTAACTTTCGGGTGATTTGCTTCCAGTAGGGTTAATCCTTGCTCTGGGGATAAATCAGCCCCTTCTGAGGCGTAATCTAAGATGGCATCAACGGTTTGAGTTAACATACAATCTATTCGATAGTGTCCCAAGTTACATCGGTCAGCATATTTACTCAAGTTCTTTAGTTAATTGGATGACAGCAATGATATTACAATCTGCTTTATCTATTCGAGTTCCCAGACCACAACTGCTCTGGTTTTCCCCCAAATTGGGGAATGTACCGATGGTGATGCTTATGGGTGCAACTATGTTCCTGTTCACGATCGCACCTATTCTAGCTCAGGAAGAACCCGCACCGGAATCGTCCCCCACTTCCGAAATCGATCGCCCCTCTGTTGATCATAATCAATTACACAATCAGGGAATTGAACAATTCCATAAAGGGGAACATCGCGAAGCCCTAGACAGCCTAGAACAGGCATTGCAAATTCGCCGCCAACAAGGCGATCGCCTGGCTGTAGCAGAAACACTCAATGCTATTGGTGAAGTTTACAGCAATTTTAACGAAAGCGATCGCGCTTTACCAGCTATTCAAGAAGCCCTAGAAATTTATCGCCAACAAAACCCCGAAGCCGCCTCGGAAACGGCTCTCGTCCAAAGGGGTAAAGCCCGCAGTCTCAATCTCCTCGGTTTTGTTCGCCGCCAACAGGGTGAATTTTCCGAAGCCCTCCAACACCACCAAGAAGCCCTCAGATTAGCTCAAAGTGCAGGCGATCGCAGTGAAATGGGGGAATCCTTACATAATATCGCGGCTGTCTATGCTAGTCAAGCTCAACCTACCCAAGCCCTCGACTATTATGAACAAGCCAGGGCTATCCGTCAAGAGGTGGGAGATTTACGGGATCTTTCTCGCACCCTGAACAATTTAGGCGCACTTTATTTTAGCATAGGAGAGGTAGAAAAAGCCCTAGAAATTTATCAACAAGCCCTAGCTTTTCGCCGCCAAATAGGAGACCAAGCGGGGGTAGGGCGGTTATTAAGTAATATGGCTTATATCTACCGCGAAAATGGAGATGATTTCCAAGCCTTAGTACATTTTCAGCAAGCGGCTCAACTCTTGGAACGCATCAGAGATAACGCTGGGGCGGCTCGTATCTTGAATTTAATGGGGATGATCTATGAAAATTTAGACCAGGTTCCCCAAGCGATCGAAACCTATCAGCAGGCTGCTAATTTGGCTAAGGAAGCTAATGATGTGGGTCTAGCGGGGACGGCACTTAGCCAGATAGGTCGCCTTTATAACAGTCAGGAAATGTGGGAAAAAGCCCTGGAAATTTACCAGCAAGCCCTAGAATTTTACCAAGAGTCAGACCAGCAGCCAGAGATTAGTCAAATCCTCAATAATATAGGTTCCATTCATGAGAACTTGGGGAACTATTCCCAGGCGCTAGAAACTTTAAAAAGTGCGTTATCTATCATCCAAGAAGCTGGAGACCCAGAAGCTGCACAGGCGACTCTCAACACGATTCAATCCCTCGAAGAAAAGTTAACGGAAAATGAAAATGAATAATTAATAATTAATAATGAATAATTAATAATTAATAATTGTAGGGGCGCGCCTCCGCAGTTAGTCATAGCAATGAGGGAAGCGCTTAATAAACCCGCCCCACCGGGGAATTAATAATTAATAATTAATAATTAATAATTAATAATTAATAATTGTAGGGGCGCGCCTCCGCAGTTAGTCATAGCAATGAGGGAAGCGCTTAATAAACCCGCCCCACCGGGGAATTAATAATTAATAATTAATAATTAATAATTAATAATTAATAATTGTAGGGGCGCGCCTCCGCAGTTAGTCATAGCAATGAGGGAAGCGCTTAATAAACCC
>NZ_JBIMLI010000090.1:0-19958 GCF_051859755.1 Limnospira sp. | reverse complement strand
ATACGCAGGGTAGCCATGTGCGGAGCGGATAACCGCTGAAAGCATCTAAGTGGGAAGCCCACCTCAAGATGAGTGCTCTCACTGGGTTAGCCAGGTAAGGTCACGGGAAGATTACCCGTTAATAGATGTCAGGTGGAAGTCCAGTAATGGATGTAGCCGAGGCACACTAACAGACCGAGGGCTTGACCTCTTTTACACTCGCTTTTTCTCTATGCAGCCTTTAGGGTTTGGTTTCTACACTACAATTTAATATGATGACTCTGCCTCTTTCTTGATTTGATTGAGGCTTTGTCTTTTGATAATCTGGTATTCACCATGAGTTCTGAAAGGTCTGAGTTATCTGAGTTAGTAGCCCCTGCTTTTCCAAGGGTTCCAACTTGGTGTCGGGCGATCGCATTAGGGATTGACGCATTTCTAGTGTTGTTGATTACTGGTTTATTAGGGCTTAGTGGCTTAGTCGGATTTTTGGTATTTATGCTGCTTTGGATAGCCTCACGGGTGTTTGTCGTTTATCGAAACTACGGACAGAGCTTGGGGCGCTGGGCTTTGAATATGAGGGTAATTGATACACGATTCCACCGAACACCGCAATTGCTAGAATTATCTAAGCGCGAGGGGGTCCTAGGGTTTTTTGTATTCTTGGCCCTAAATGGATTAGGCAGTCTGGCTTCAGGCCATGCCGGAGTTGTGTTATTATTAGTTCCCCTGATCGCTGATGGTGGAACTGTGCTTTTTGATATGGCTCAATACCCGCAAACTTTTCACGATCGCCTGGGCGAAACCATCGTTATTGGTGTTCAGCGAGGCTATTCTCTGGATATTAGAGTCAAAAATTGGATTGACAAAATGCAGCAATACCTGAAATAATAGATGATTGTGCTTTATTAAGAAATCTTTTAGGATTATGGCTAAAGGTGTTCGCATTGTAATCACGCTGGAATGCACTGAGTGTCGCACCAATACCGATAAGCGTTCTAAGGGTGTGTCACGGTATACAACGACCAAAAACCGTCGGAATACAACTGGCAGAATGGAACTCAAGAAATTCTGCACCCACTGTAACAAACATACGGTTCACAAAGAAATCAAATAGTGCTTTCAGATGACTGGTGGGAGAGTAGTCATCCCCATCGACATAGAATCATCCATTAAACTAACAGGAGTCAAAGCCCATGAGCTATTTCCGTCGCCAAGTTTCGCCCATTGATCCCAAAACCCCCATTGATTATAAAAACATCGAGTTGTTGAAAAAGTTTATGACCGAACGGGGCAAAATTCTACCCCGCCGCATTACCGGTTTAACCTGTAAACAACAACGAGACCTGACAAAAGCGATCAAACGGGCTAGAATTTTAGCCATGCTGCCCTTTGTCAATAAAGAAGGCTGATTGAATTGGTGGAAAAGGGAACCTTAGTTGAATTCCGTCATCATGGGGAGCGCCGTCTCGCTGTGGTAGATCGCCCTGAAGGAAAAAAGCACTGGATCTTAGTTGATGACCAGGGAAATTCCCATACCGTTCATCCCAGACAAATTACCTATGAGGTAGGGGGAACGACTTATCGTCCTGCTGATATTCCCTCTTTTTATGAAGAAATACAACCCTATCTAGATCCAGCTAGTTTAGAGATAGCCTGGGAGATTTTGATTGAAGAGGGGGAAACAGTAGACCCCAAAGGAATGGCATTGTTGCTATTTTCGGAGGAAACTCCAGCCCAGTGTTATGCCAGCCACCTGTTGCTATGCAATGATAAACTCTACTTTAAACAGAAGGGCGATCGCTATGAACCTCGCCCTCCCAACCAGGTAGCAGAAATCAAACATCAACAGGAAGTTGAACAGCAACGGGAACAGGAAACCCAACTGTTTTGGCAGCGAGTTGAACAATGTCTAGCGGGAGAGGTGGTAGAATGGCGGGGGAGCGATCGCACTCGCCTTGATGCTTTAGAACGTTTTGCTCTTTATGGGGAGGAAGCATCCCATACCGGACCCGCCTTAGAAACCCTAAGCAGTCTTAATCGCCCTCAAACTCCCAGTGCCTCTTTTCAATTGTTGGTAGACTTGGGGATATGGAGTCTGCATGAGAATCTTTCCCTATGGCGCAGTCAGATCCCAACCCAGTTTCCCGCAAAGGTGCTAGACGTGGCTCAATATTATTTGCAATCTCCCCAACCTGACCCGGATCAAGGTCATCGGTTCGATTTAACTCATCTGAAGGTCTACACCATTGACGACGAAAGCACCCGCGAAATTGATGATGGAGTTAGCCTAGAATTCCTGGAAGACGGAACCCAAAAAATTTGGATTCACATTGCTGACCCTACTCGTCTAATTACACCGGGAGATGAACTAGACCTAGAAGCGCGGCGCAGGACGACCAGCGTTTACCTACCGACGGGGATGATTCCCATGTTCCCCCCAGAACTAGCCACGGGGCCGATGAGTTTGGTACAGGGTAAAATTTGCTGTGCCTTGAGCTTCGGGGTAGTGCTGAATGAGGATGGCAGCCTGAAGGATTATAGCATTCATACGAGCATCATCAAACCTACCTACCGCCTCACCTATGATGACGTGGATGAGATGCTGCACTTGGGTATTAAGGCTGAACCAGAAATCGAGATTTTAGGACAGTTAGCCAAACGTCGCCAACAATGGCGTTCCTCCCAAGGGGCTATTAGTATTTATATGCCAGAATCGATGATCAAGGTGGAGGGGGATGAGGTAATTGTTAAACTCCTTGATGATTCTCTGTCTCGCCAAATGGTGGCAGAAATGATGATTTTGACTGGGGAGGTAGCGGCTCGCTATGGTCAAGAGCATAATTTAGCATTACCCTATCGCAGCCAGCCTCAACCGGAACTACCCCCAGAAGAGGAGCTGCTGCAACTACCAGCCGGAGCGGTCAGAGCCTGTGCATTGCGTCGTTATATGCCTCGCAGTGAGGTTAGCTTAACTCCAGCTCGCCATGCAAGTTTAGCCCTGGAAACTTATACGCAGGTGACTTCCCCCATTAGGCGTTATAGCGATCTCTTGGCTCACTTCCAGATTAAGGCTCATTTGCGGGGAGATGATCCACCTTTTTCGGTGGAACAAATGCAGGAAATGGTGATGAGTCTCGGTCCGGCGGTGAAAGAAGCCTCGAAGGTGGAACGGGAGACTAACCGCTATTGGAGTTTGGAATATTTGCGTCGTCAAACTGATGAGGTCTGGGAAGCTATTTTGCTGCGGTGGTTGCGCGAGGATAGTAATTTAGGTTTGGTCATGCTGGAGGAATTAGGGTTAGAGTTACCAATGCGCTTTAACCGTGATATAGAACTTGGCGATCGCTTTGAGGTCAAAGTGACCCATTCTGACCCACGCCAAGACGTGATTCAATTCCAGGAAATTATTAGCCCAGCCACGGAACCAGCGGTTTAGGAGAATAGCGACCAGCAGCAGGCGGAGACGGGTTAGAAACCTGCCCCTACCTGCCCTAATAAATTAGTTGTCGCCGAGGGCTTCTACGATCGCCCTAGTATTGGCTTGCATCATCCTAACATAACTATCCCCTTCGGAACCAGGTGCGCCAATAGAATCTGAATATAATTCTTGGGGGGCTAATTCCACCCCGGCTTCTTCCGCAACCGCCCTAATTAATTGGGGATTAAGTGTAGTTTCTGCAAAAATAGCAGGGATTCCTAGGCGGCGGATTTCCTCTGCTAAATTCCGCACAGTTTGGGCGCTAGGTTGTTCTTCGGTGCTGATACCTATTAAGGTTCCGGGTACAGTTAAACCATAGGCGGCGGCGTAATATTGAAAAGCATCATGGGTGGTGACCAGATAACGGCGATCGCTAGGAATTGTGGCAATTTGTTCACCAATCCAAATATGGAGTTTTTCCAACTCCTCAATAAGCTGTTCCGCATTATCCATAAATATCTGCCGATCATCTGGGGATAGTGCTATTAATTCATCCCGAATTACCTCAACCATGACGATCGCATTTTCCACATTTCCCCACACATGGGGATCCGGTTCTACCTCTCCATTTTCTTCAATAGTTAAGGGAGTGATAAACTCAGCAACTGCCACTCTTATGGCCCTTTCTCCCACCGCTTCAATTAACCTAATTAAACCTGGTTCCAAATTATGACCATTATACAGAATTAGGTCAGCGTTTTCTAAGGCTATACTATCCTGGGGGACAGGTTCATAAATATGAGGATCTACCCCCGGCTGTAAAAGACTGGTATGTTGAATTTGGTCAGAGGCGATCGCTTCAGTTAAATCGGCAATAATAGTGGTAGTAGATACCACTTTCGGCATTTCATCCCCAGTAGAAACCACCGACGGCGACTGACAACCCCCCAGCAACAACCCACACAATAACCCAACTACACCTAACCCCTTAGCCATTGGTCTAGCCATTTGTACTTAGTCCTTTTCATTTTGTTTTCATAAATTATTTCATATTTCTTTCATTTTTGTGCTATTCTTGACATAACTTGAAATAAAGCGATCGCAAATCATAGTTATGGATACTCTCAAAATTGCCCACAACTCCTTTATTAAGCAGGTTTCAGCCGATATGAGTATTATCATCAGTAACCTGGGGGTACAGTACCGAGGGATTGAAGCACTGCGGGACATTAATCTACAGGTGAACCCAGGACGGCTAACCGGAATTATTGGACCCAATGGTGCGGGTAAGAGTACCTTGTTAAAAGCTATTTTGGGGCTGATTCCTGCCACAGGAAGCCCTGCCATTTTCGGTGAACGTCCCCTGAGTCAACAACGCCACCGCGTCGCCTACGTCCCCCAGCGATCGCAGATAGACTGGACCTATCCCGCCACAGTTTGGGATGTAGTAATGATGGGAAGAGTCCGCCAAACTGGTTGGTTTAGAGGCTTTTCGGGAGTCAGTCGTCGCTTGGCTACCCAAGCCTTACAGCGGGTAGGAATGGAAAGCTATAGTGCGCGTCCTATTGGTCAACTTTCAGGAGGTCAACAGCAACGGGTTTTCTTAGCTAGATCTTTAGCGCAACAGGCGGAAGTTTTCTGCTTTGATGAACCCTTTGCGGGTATTGATCAAAAAACTGAAAATGTGATTTTTAGTATTTTCAGGGAGTTAGCAGCTTCCGGCAAAATTGTGTTAGTAGTTAATCACGACTTAGGTAAATCCATTACCAATTTTGATGACTTAATTCTGCTAAACAAAGAACTAATCGCCGCCGGAACTAGGGAAGCTGTCTTAACTCAGGAAAATCTTGATCATGCTTATGGTGGTAGGGTCATGTTTTTCTCAGACAATGCAGCTTAATGGCGTTGGAGAATTATCTATTGAGGATAAACCCGGTTTTTTGCCCTGTATATCCATCCACAAAAATCCAGGTTCTGAAGATATAAGAGACAGTATCAACATGATAGTTTGGGAAATATTAATAGAACCTTTGCAATATGGTTTCATGCAGCGATCGCTCACTATTGCTATATTGGTGGGGTTAATTTGTGCCGTGGTTGGTAGTTATTTAATGGTGCAGCGGCTGGCTTTATTAGGGGATGCCATCAGCCATTCCGTTTTACCTGGATTAGCGATCGCCTTTATTTTAGGGTTTAATATTTTTGTAGGTGCGTTTATCGCTGGGGTATTCAGTACAGTATTAATCGAAATAATCCGCACCCACTCCAAAATCAAAGAAGACGCAGCCATGGGGATTGTTTTTTCCGGCTTTTTTGCTTTGGGGATTACTCTAATTACCATCATTCAAAAAGACAATAAAATCGACTTAAATCATTTTCTCTTTGGCAATATCTTGGGAGTTACAGCCTCCGATGTCCGGGATACAATGATTATTGCTGCTATTGTCTTATTGGTCGTCTTCCTCATTTATAAAGAATTATTGTTCTATACCTTTGACCCCCAGGGCGCGGAGGCGGCTGGCTTACCTGTGAACCTGTTAAATTTAGGGTTAATGATGTTAATTTCCTTAACTATTGTCGCCAGTCTCAAAGCCGTAGGAGTCATCTTAGTTTTATCCTTATTAATTACACCATCAGCCACCGCTTATTTATTGGTTAATCGTTTGCATAATGTGATGATTTTAGGGGTGTTAATTGGCGTGGGTTCTAGCATGAGTGGAATGTATCTGAGTTATTTCTATAACTTGCCTTCCGGTCCAGCCATTGTCTTGGTGGCTTCTGGTTTATTCCTAATGGCGTTTTTATTTAGCCCTAGTGAAGGACTGCTAACCCACCCGGTTAAGATATCCAAAGAACCGCCACTTTTAAAGGAAATCAAAAATTTAATTAATCGTTAGGTAATTTCACTAAAATTAAACGGCTATCCTGGATTAATTCATTTTTAAAATGATAATACTCAACACTTTGGCTAATTGGTATCATTTTAAACCCCAACTTTTGATAAAACTCAGGTAAATAAGCATATTCAGGGTTGGCTGTAGTTCTCAAGATATAACCAATGTGATCTGATAAATGACCAAATAAGGTTTTAAACAGTCCTGTGGCGATACCTTGCTGACGGTAATTAATGGCTACACCTAAATCAGCGACATAGTATAATTTATCAATGCTGAGTCCGGTTTGCTGAGTGAATAAATCAGAATTTAGATGAACTTTTTGGTTATTCATATATCCCCAAGTCTCAAAAAATTCTAACTCTCCTATATTGGCGGTTTCAGCTAAGGGGAGTGCCGCAATAAATCCCATGGGGTTTGAGTCAGAATAAGCCAAGTATAAAACCCCGGATTCAATATATTTTTGAAAGTAAAAATTGACTTTTTCTGGGGTTACTTTTTCGTTAAAAGGGGGAGCAGAAAAACACTCATGGACAGTAGTATAAAGACCTTTAGCCATGGCTGATTTAAGTTCATTCCCAGAGTTAATTTGTGTAAAATTAATGCTCATTCAACTTGTCCATTGATGAATTTTGCCGGATTAATTATACCATAGTTGAATAATGGCGCTTAAAAATACTTAACCTAAATACGGATGACAAATCATCAATTTGTCCTTACACTGAAGATAGAGGATTCAGTTTACAGATCCATGCGATCGCGGCTGTAGCAGCCAGAAACTGATGTCCACCGCTTAACCAGATTGAGCAGTTTGATTGACTAACAATTTCAATTGATTAAACACTGTATGACCGACAAGCAAACACTTACAGGATAGGATCATGTTGTATGATGCAATCATTATCGGTGGTGGTGTAACCGGATGCACCATTGCGCGAGAATTGATGCGGTATGCGATTCGAGTTGCGCTAATTGAATCAGAAGCAGAAGTGGGTTTCGGAACCAGCAAAGCCAACAGCGGTATTATTCACGGTGGACATCACAGTTCCCCTAATACGCTGAAAGGTAGGCTAGAATGGGAAGGAAACCAAATGTGGGATACCATCTGCGAAGAATTAGGGTTTGGTTTTAAACGCATTGGAGAACTTACTGTCGCTTTCGCAGAAGACCAAATACCCACACTAGAAAAATTGCAAAAACAGGGGGAAGCTAAAGGAGTTCCTGGCTTAGAAATTTGGCAACGGGAACGCCTGCGAAAAGAAGAACCTCACCTAACATCAGAGGCGATCGCTGCTTTATATGCGCCGACAACTGGGGTGGTTAATCCCTACGAGGCTTGTTTTGCTCTAATTGAAAATGCCTGTATAAACGGCTTAAATCTCTTTACCAATTGTAAAGTTACAGCCATTAATCAAACCCCTGATCATCACTGGGTAATCCATACCCCCAGAGGGGAATTTAATACTCGTTTTGTGATTAATGCGGCTGGACTATATGCAGATGCGATCGCTGAATTTGCGGGAGTGCGTACCTTTACCATCAAACCCCGTAAAGGAGAGGAATATCTCCTCGATAAGCGATTAATTGGACTGGTCAAACGAGTAATTTTTCCCTGTCCTACTCCCGTTTCTAAAGGTATCTTAGTCATCCCCACCTATGACGGGACTTTAATGGTGGGTCCTACCGCCGAAATGGTGGACGATAAGACCGATTTAACCACCTCCCACGAAGGGGGAAAAAAAGTTTTTGATGCAGTTACCCAAACCGTCCCAGGAATTAGTCCTAGGGACTGTATAGCTGAATTTGCGGGACTCCGCGCGGTAGTAGACGGAGAAGATTTTATCATCGGGACTACGGCGAAACCTGGCTTTATTAACGTGGCGGGAATTCAATCACCAGGACTAACCGCAGCACCAGCGATCGCCACTATGGTTAGGGATATTTTACACGAAGAAGGCTTATCCTTAGCCCCCAAAGATAGCTTTATTCCCTCAATTACTAAACCCATTCATTTCGCCTCTCTTTCTACAGAAGCACAAATTGCACTGGTCAACCAAAACCCTAGCTATGGTCGAATTATCTGTCGGTGTGAGTTAATTTCCGAGGGTGAAATTCTGGATGCGATCAGCCGAGGCGCAAAAACATTAGATGGCATTAAATTCCGCACCCGCGCGGGAATGGGTCGCTGTCAGGGGGGATTTTGTACAGGACGCTGTATGCAACTTTTATCCCAGGAATATAACATTCCCATGACCGAAATTACCAAACGTGGCGGCGATACCTGGGTAGTGCGTGAACAGCATTCATAAATACCCACTAATTAACACTGATTACAACCCATAGCTTATTGTGCCTAAAAATGGCGGGTTAATGTCGGTTACTTACTACCGACAAAAATTGACTATATAACCCGCCCCAAATTTAGTCTGTGTTTGTTGTTAGCCATTGAAAAATTATCATGATTACCGAGAGTATTAAGCACCTAAATAGCAACTATGATGTAGTAGTTGTTGGCGGCGGACCCGCTGGGATAGCGGCGGCGTTAGGCGCGAAAGAGTCTGGCGCTGAACGAATTTTAATTGTCGATCGCGAAAAGGAAGCGGGAGGCATTTTATTGCAATGTATTCACCCCGGTTTTGGACTCCAACACTTTAAAGAAGAATTGACCGGACCTGAATATGCTCAACGTTTTTTAGAACAAGCGATCGCCCAGGATATAGACATTATAGCAGATGCCTATATCTTAGATATAGATGGCGATCGGCGAGTTAAATTAATGTCTGGAAACCACGGAATGCACGTCATTTCCGCCAAAGCCACCGTCTTAGCCATGGGTGCGAGAGAAAGGACTCGTGGCGCTATTCGCACCCCCGGAACCCGCTGTTCAGGAGTCTTAACCGCCGGGTTAGCCCAAAGATTTGTAAATTTACTAGGATTTCTACCTGGAAATAAAGCCGTAATTCTGGGTTCTGGGGATATCGGATTAATTATGGCGAGACGGCTAACCCTGGAAGGGGTAGAAGTGGCGGGAGTATTTGAAATAATGCCCCACGCTAACGGATTAAACCGGAACATTGTGCAATGTTTACAGGACTTTAATATCCCTCTATATCTATCTACCACAGTAGTAGAAATTCATGGACGCGATCGCATTGAAGGAGTCACCGTCGCGCCAGTTAATGAACATCTACAACCCCTCGCCGACCAAAGCTGGTATGTTCCCTGCGACACCCTGTTATTATCGATTGGATTAATTCCCGAAAACGAACTATCTCGTCAATTACAACTGCGAATTGATCCGGTTACCAGTGGTCCAGTGGTTAGCAGCACCATGGAAACTTCTATGAATGGAGTTTTTGCTTGTGGTAATGTCGTCCACATTCATGATCTAGTTGATTTTGTCAGCCAAGAAGCCATTTTAGCTGGTCGAAATGCGGGATTATATGTAACTAAAAATCGCCCACCTACCGATAATATCCGTTTAATTCCTGGTGAAAATGTCGCCTATTGTGTACCTCAAACCATTTCGAGCGATCGGGATCATACCGTTTATATGCGAGTGCGTCGTCCTCTCAAGGAAAGCATTTTAAAACTTGGGGATATATACGAGAAAAAACTCCGGTATGTATTCCCCGCCGAAATGGTCAACCTGAAAGTCAAACCCCGGTTTTTGCAGAACTTCCACGGAGAGGCTTTAACAATTGATATCCTCCCCCTTGAGTAAATCCAGCAAATTTTGAGGAGAAATAAGCCATGACTAAAACCACAGAAACCACCTCAGAAACCACCATTTCTCATTATCTATGTATTGGTTGTCCTTTGGGATGTCGCCTAGAAGTTGAGGAAGATAATGGCTACATCGTCGAAGTGCGAGGCTTCACCTGTAAGCGAGGCGAAGAATATGCCAAACAGGAACACACCGAACCCCGTCGCATGGTGACAACTACAGTGCGAGTTAATAATGGTATTTGGGCAAAATTACCCGTAAAAACTACCGCAGCCATACCGAAAGAAAAAGTGATAGAATTATGTCAGCAATTGCGGCAAGTGAATGTTACCGCCCCGATTCATATCGGCGATACCATCTTATCTAATGTTCTTGATTTAGGTGTCGATGTGGTGGCATCACGAGATATGCCTACTGCTCCCAATTGATGGTCAAAATCGACTAAAATTGATTTATACAAGGTGTTTCGGCACCTTGTATAAGTTCTCGTATCATCTATTTTAGCAGATCACCTAGTAGTTAACTAGATTGTTAAAATTTGTACAAAAATTTTAGAAAACCCATAGTTTCCTGTTACTATATATGTTGTAGGAGACTAAATATAGATCCTGTTTATACTCCACCGTAATCAACCGCAGGGCTTGGGAGACTTGGCAATGGCTAAAATTTTAATCGTTGATGATTCTAGTCTCTCCCGTAGGATTATGCGTGGTATCTTAGAAACAGATAAACACGAAGTCATTGAAGCTACAGGGGGACTAGCTGCGCTGGAACGCTACTTTATCGATAAACCAGACCTGGTTTTAATTGATCTGGCTATGCCAGATATGCAGGGGACAGAAGTTTTAGAAAAACTCATGGCAATGGATAACACAGCTAGGGTTATTATTGCCAGTGCTGATGCTCAGGAAATGACTCGCGCTGCAGTTCAAGCCGCTGGGGCTGTGGGCTACATTACCAAGCCTTTTATGGCTCAAAGTGTTCTCGACCAGGTAAATCAAGCTCTCATTACTATATCACAGTCCTAGGGAGGTGCTGCGATGATCCTGACCGAAAAGCAAAAAGATGCTCTAACTGAGTTAATTAATATTGGTTTTGCTCGCACTGCCAATTCTTTATCACAGCTAACGGGTCATCGCATTTTGCTTGATGTTCCTCAAGTTTCTATTCATCCTATTGAAGAATTAGCGGCTAAACTGGCGAGTTTTGTTAATGGTGAAATTGCCACAGTACAGCAGATTTTCACCGGGCCAGTGTCGGGAAATGCTCTATTATTATTAAACTATGAAGGGGCGGTAATGTTGTCCCGTTTAGTGTCCCCAGAGGGTAGCCCATCAAGCGATCGCCTTGACGTTCCCGCCGGAGAAGTGCTAACAGAAATTGGCAATATCCTACTTAACTCCTGTTTAAGTGTATTCGGAAATTTACTAGAAATTCAGATTTCCTTTTCGGTACCGCGCCTTTACCTAGAAGCCCTAGATGGACTGATTCATTCTCTGATTATTGGCAAGGAAGAAGTCCGCTATGCCATGGTAATGTATACCTCCTTTAAAATGCGTGAAGACTCCGTAAACGGCTATCTAGTGCTGGTATTGGGTGTAGTTTCCTTAGAGAAATTATTGGAGTTGATAGACAGTTGGGCAGATGAGGCTGTAGCGCCATCTCTGACTCGGTAATCCACCAATTACTATTAAATATGGGATTTACCTAATTATGTTAGATCATAATATCCATCTTTCCCATAGTCACGCCTTGTTAAAATGGCTCAATAACTTTGCAGAACAGGGCATTTTTACTACTAATAATAAATTAGAATTTCTCAGTTGGAATCATTGGCTAGAAATCCACAGTGGTAGGTCAGCCCAAGATTTAATTGGGTGTCATTTATTCAGCCTTTATCCTGACATGAAAGAACGAGGAATCCATCGATTTTATGAACAAGCTCTCCAAGGTCAAGTAGCTTTCCTGTCTCAGCGCCTCCATTCCTATCTCATTAATATTCCGGCAAATATTGGCAGTCATTCTTTATCCCCAATGCAACAAAGCGTCCGTATTGCTCCCTTAATTGAAGCGGGAGAAATTTGCGGAACTATTACTGTAATTGCTGATGTTACCGAACGGGTAATTCGAGAAACAGAACTACAACAAAAAATCACTAAACTTGAGCAAACCGAAGCGAGATTAAGTTCTATTCAGATTCAACTTGAACATTTATTAGCATCGAGTCCGGCGATTATTTATACTTGTTATCCTACCGATGACTATCCCCCTAAATTTATCAGTGATAATCTCATAACTCAACTAGGATATCAACCTAGTGAATGGATTAATACCCTCAATTTTTGGAGCGATCGCATTCACCCTGATGACCGCCCCAAAATCCATCATCGTTGCTCACAAATTCTCAAATTAAATCACCTAACCACCGAATATCGTTTCCGCCATAAAAATGGCAGTTATCGTTGGTTACGAGACGAAATGAAGCTGGTGTGTGATGCCTCTGGTCACATTGAAGAAATAGTCGGTGTTCTCTCAGATATTACCGAAACCAAGAGACTAGAAATCCAACTACTGAGAGCGCAAAGACTAGAAAGCATTGGCACCCTAGCCAGTGGCATAGCCCATGACCTCAATAATATTTTGACACCGATTCTCGCCTCCGTGCAAATGTTTCAATTAGGACTTGACCAAGAAAAACAAAATAAAATGCTCAAGTTAATTGAAAATAACACCAAACGGGGAGCCCATTTAATTAAGCAAGTTCTTTCCTTCGCCAAAGGCTTTGAAGGGAAACTAGAGATTTTTCAAGTCAGACACTTAATTAGTGAAGTAGCAGATATTGCCAGGGAGACATTCCCCAAATCTATCAATGTTAGCACCAATGTTTCTAAGGAACTCTGGACAGTTTATGGCGACCCCACCCAACTACATCAAATCTTAATGAATCTCTGTGTCAACGCACGAGATGCCATGCCAGGCGGGGGGAATTTATCACTATCAGCTAGTAATGTTATTTTAAACCAAAAAGAAGCTCGTTTAAACCTTGATGCGAGGGAAGGTTGTTATGTAATGATTACCGTCTCTGATACGGGAACTGGCATTACCCAAGAAGTCTTAGACCGGATATTTGAACCGTTTTTTACTACCAAAGAATTTGCTAAAGGTAGTGGCTTAGGACTATCCACAGTCCTAGGTATAGTTAAGGGTCATAATGGCTTTATTGACGTTGATACTCAAATGGGTTGCGGAACTACTTTTAGAGTTTATATACCCGCCTCAGAGGACACAGAAACTACGGTTTATGAGCATTTAGAATTAATTACAGGTCAGGGTCAACTAATTTTAGTGGTTGATGATGAAGAACCTATCCGAGAAATTACTAAAGCGAGTTTAGAGAGTTTTCAATATCAAGTTTTGGTAGCAAGTAATGGAGTTGAGGCGATTAAAATATACCGTCAATATTTAGAGCAAATTGACTGTGTGGTTATCGATATTATGATGCCTGTTATGGCTGGCAAAACTACTATTAGGGAGCTAAAATCCCTGAATCCTCAAATTAAAATTGTCGGAATTAGCGGTTACTTTTCAGTAGATATAGCCAAAGATATAGCTGAGTTAGGAGTTGATATATTTTTATCAAAACCTTTCACCACACAGGAGTTATTAGAAGTGCTGCAAAAATGCCTTAATTCTAGTCCCCCAAAACCCTAGGCACTTGATTCATAAAAATAAAGGGGTTTGTTCTGCGATGCTCCCTAGAACCGACCCCTAAGTTTGACGAGGTTTGACCCTGACTCAGGAAAAAATCATGCCTTCCCTAAACTAGGAAACTCGATTACAGTCTGAGTTCCTGGCTGAAAAGTTGGCAGATCTAAATTGCCGGGACGGCGACTCTTTTGAGCCAGACGATAGGTAACACTTTGTAGTTCTGCGTGCAGTTGCCGATTTTCCCGTTGCAGTTTTTCCACCCTTTCCATGACCTCTTCGAGGCGTTCTGAAAACTTCTGGCGGTAGACTCCAGGTAATTCTTGAACTACCTGTTCCAGCATTCGAGAGCGATCGGTTAACTCCTGGACAGACTGTCTAAGTTGGTAAACTTCCAGATCCCGCTCATTGATCTGGTCTTGATAAAACTTAACCTGTTCCTCTACTTGCTGGAGTTGTTCCCGCAAGGACTTCATCTGAGCCTGGTGTCGCTCGGCCATTTCTGGATCTGGCGCTAAATTAGCATTTCCCTTCACCAGACGGAATAATTCTTGAGATAACTGCTGCACCAGTTGATCTCGCATTTTTAACTCTTCACTCAGCCGCGCGACTTCTGCTGTGAGTTCCTGGGAGTTGGGATTATTTTTCTGGCTCATGATAACCAATGGCTCCTATAAACTTCCAATATGCCCCCTAAAATACTCCCAATTCCACCCAATCGGCAAGAGAGAGACAAAAGGAGTATCCCCGGGTCGCGAATTGGCACGGCTAACCGTCACCAACTCCTGACCTGACTTGAGCTTTACACCTCTTGGGGTTCGGCTTCTGGTTCGGCTTCGACTTGGACAGCAGATGGGGTGACATCTTGTTTAATCGTCAGATAACGAATTACATCCCCACCTATACGCATGGCTCTTTCCATGACTTTAATCTGGTCGCTGTCGCCACCTTCATAGTTCATCTGGATGTAAATGCCTTCGCGATACTTGTCGATATCATAAGCTAAACGACGCTTACCCAAATTTTGCACCTCAAGATTTTGTGCGCCATGTTCCCGCAGGATGTCTTGATATTTGGCTCGCGCCGCCTCTAGCTGCTCCTCATTTAAGTCAGAGCGCAGGATATACATGGTTTCGTAAATAAAAGGCTTCATTCTAATGATACTCCTTATGGACAATTCAGGCTTCTACCCAGAAGCAAGGATCTATACATTCTACATTAGTTCCCTGCACAATACAATCAACAGCAAAGTTGATTTTTTATTCAATTTTTTTAAAATTGTTCAGCCAAATCACGGTCGGGGGTTGACAAGCGCCGGGAACTAATGGTATGATTTGGGTATACTGTAAAATAATGGAATTATAACCCCAAATAAAATTTTTTAAAATGTTTCCATTATTTAATACAATAGCATAAGTCAACCGTAAAAGCAACCCCCCGGCTGGGAGGGCTGGGGGGACTTTTTGACAAGTTTTACAAAACTTAACATAATTTCCGAGGACGAGATAGGGTCTAGGGGTATTGGAGACTACTCATGACCCATTTTAATAAGTTTTGCCACTCAGGAGATGTAGATAAATGATCGACATCGAAAATAGCATCGACACTTTCTGAATACTGAGTAAAACTTTCGACCCAATTAATGACGGTTTCAATAGGTAGAAAAGGACTATAAGACCATGAGCGCTGTAAATATTCGACCATCTCAGTATTGAACCCAGTATGGTATAAATACCAGGAACTCCAGACCAAGGTACTATAGCGAACCCAGTCCTCAATTACTTGAATTTCCAAGGGTATATCTGGCAAATTAAAAAATTTATCGAGGACATAATTAATAGACTTGGCTTGAGAGATACCATCTCGCATAGTATTGCGATCGTGCTGACGATAGCACACAGTCGATCGCTTCAGCCAAGCGCTGCGATACCCGCTGGAGGCCAAACGCAAAATCAAATCGACATCCTCCGCATGAGCCAACCCAGGTTCAAACCCTCCGACGGTATCCAAAGCCTGGCGGCGGAACATCAAAGTTCCCATAGTCCCCAAAGGCTTCCAGCGCAACCAATTCTCTAAATTCAACTCAGCGACCATTTCCCAAGGCTGAACATCGATCAGCATTTCGCCAGTTTGGTTAACCCTGCGCCAACCACTATGGACGATCGCCAATTCGGGGTCAGCATCAAATACAGCGAGTTGGCTTTGGAGGGTATCGGGAAAAAAGTAATCATCGGCATCGAGAAAAGTGATAAACTCACCCCTAGCCAAACTCAGACCATGATTTCGCGCCACGGAAACCCCTTGATTATCCTGATAAACATAGCGAACTTGGCTGTCATAGTTGGCTACTACTGAGCGAGTCTGGTCTTGAGAACCATCATCAACAACTATGATTTCATAATCAGTCTCAGTTTGAGCCAGTACACTATCAATGGCTTCGGCAATATACTGTTCACAGTTGTAAGCTGGGATCACAACACTGATACGGGGATAAGATTCAGACATGAGATTATCAATAAAATCAATTCGTCAATTACTGAAATTTTAACTAGAGTGAGTTGTTGTCAACAGAACCGATTGAGTCTATGACTATGAAAAAACCGAGAGCGATTAATAAAAACCACCCGGTCGGTCTGTGGATCGAACGAGGTCTGTCAATGATAGCGGTTGTCAACTATGCCCTAGTTTTATTTAATATTAGTTATATACCCTGGCGCGACTTTTATTTCCGTTATTTTCGAGAGTTAACGGAACTGTATGATCCGATTATGGGGATTGAACCCCACCGGGACACGGTCAGATATATAGAAACTGTAGAAGCTCTTAATAACCAGGTGGTGGAGACGGGACTACAATCACCGGAAGTAGAGGTGATTCTGACGAGTCTGCGACAGCAAAGTATAGAAATGGTTGATACTAACCCTTTTGCGATCGCCAATCAAAGTGGTGCTTTAGAGACTATTAAAAATCGAATGCGCGATCGCGCTCCCAACCCGGACGATTCTTCTAAGCAAGCATTCTCTACTTTTTGGACTGTTGAATATTTAGCCGATCATGGATTTCCACAGGAGATAGGCTGGTTTAAGAGTGAGATCAAGCCGTTCATGGAGGCTAATTATTTTCGAAGTTTATCAGAAACCGGTAACTTTGTCAACGATTTCTGGAGAATTGATTTTCCGTTTGTGATCTTCTTTTTAGTGGAATTTCTGATTCGGACTAGGGTAGTCAGCAGTAAATTTAACACGGTGACTTGGCTAGATGCGATGCTCTGGCGTTGGTACGATATCTTAATGTTTGTTCCGCTGCCAACGGCAAGATTATTAAGGATTATTCCGGTAACTATTCGTTTAGACCAAACGGGATTAATTAAGTTGGAGAAACTCAGAGCATTTGCCAGCCGAGGTTTAGTGTCATCGGTATCGCAGGAATTAACGGAAGCGGTGATTATCCAATTTATTAATCAAGTGCAAGACCAACTGAGAGAAGGTAATATTGGTAAGGCGATCGCTCAATCACAACAGCAGCGGTATATGAATATTAATAACCTGAATGAAATCGAATTTATTTCTAATCAATTAATTCAGGTAGTGGTTGATAAGGTTATCCCACAACTAGATTCAGATATAGAGGCACTAATTCGTTATAATGTGGAGAGTGTAGTCAAAAATTCCCCGGTGGTAGAAAGGTTTAAAAAAGTACCAGGATTTGAGAATCTGGCGAAAGAATTAAGCGATCGCCTGATCGGGGAACTATCCCAATTAGCCACGGAGGGTCCAAATAGTGCCTATGAAGCGATCCGTAAAGCGATGTCGGACCGGAAGGGAAGCCAACTAACAGAGCAACTGGTGCGGGACTTTGGCAAAGTATTATGGCAGGAAATTGAAGGGGAACAAATGCAGCAGTTTGAATATTTACTGGTAGATCTATTAGAAGAAATTAAACTGAATTATATACATCGAGTGGACGAAGAAAACTTCGAGCAAGTTCTAGCCTCAATCCAGGAAAGGCGCAAATTAGAGGGATTGATTGTTTACGAGTCCGACTGAGGCGATCAGACCCCTCCCCCACTCCTAGATAGCCTAGCCACAGGGAATTATGGAGTGGTGATCATCCAATAGTTCAATTGTGAGCTAGAGTAATAGATAAGGAAGTTAAGCTGCGGGTCAGCCCTCAGCTTCTTGTGGGAGATACAGTTTCATCTACAAGTGGGTGACACCCACTTTTTTTAGTGGCAGCATTTCCATAGCCCTACTACCAGGTGAGGTTTATGGTAAAGGATGATCTCCAGGTTTCCGTAACCCTAGGCTGAGGTACAAACCCCAATAGAGCCTAATTGTAGCGTTTTAACATCAAATCTGACTATGGTTCACCCCCTAATTCCCAAAATCATCGACCTAGCCACTCCAGTCGCCAAGCCTCTGGGGTTAGAAGTCGTGGGGGCAATGTTTTACACTAACCAGAAGCCTCCTGTACTGCGGGTTGATATCCGTAATTTGGAGCAAGACACCAGTTTAGAAGATTGTGAGCGGATGAGTCGAGCCCTCGAAGAACAACTCGATGCGGTAGATGTAATTCCCGATGCTTATATTCTGGAAGTATCGAGTCCCGGTGTATCGAGGTCCCTAAGTTGCGATCGCGATTTTATCTCCTTCAAAGGATTTCCGGTAACAGTCACCACCTCCGAACCCTACA
Organism: Limnospira sp.; assembly: GCF_051859755.1. Taxonomy (NCBI): domain Bacteria; kingdom Bacillati; phylum Cyanobacteriota; class Cyanophyceae; order Oscillatoriales; family Sirenicapillariaceae; genus Limnospira; species Limnospira sp. The sequence continues at coordinate 1,543 of NZ_JBIMLI010000090.1, read as the reverse complement.
AAGGACACAAACAGCAAAGTGGAAAATTGGTGGGGCGCGACGAGATGGCAGTCCATATCAATCAGAAAGGGCGACAAATCTCTATCCCCAATTCCTTAATCACGGAAGTCCTGCTAGAGGAGGGGGAATAAAGCCGACTCTCAGGAAACAAGCTAATCTCAATTTGTGTATTTAACTAATTACGAGGACAAATCATTATGTCAATGGTAAGTTTACCCGGGCTCAAAGATATGATTGAGAGCATTTCCACGGAGCGCAACCTACCGAAACAGGCGGTAGAAGAGGCTCTGCGGGAAGCCTTACTGAAAGGGTATGAACGCTATAGGCGCACGGTTCAGATTGACACCCAATTTAGTGAGGACTACTTCGATAATTTTGATGTAGAACTCGATGTTGAGGAAGAGGGATTTAGGGTTTTAGCCAAAAACCTAACTATTGTGGAACAAGCCAGTAACCAAGACCATCAAATTTCCCTGAAGGATGTGCAGGAAGTCGCCCCAGAAGCTCAATTGGGAGATACAGTAACTTTAGATGTTACCCCAGAGCAGAATGAGTTTGGGCGCATGGCTGCCATTCAAACCAAACAGGTTTTGGCTCAGAAGTTACGGGACAAACAGCGGAAGATGATTCAGGATGAGTTCGCCGAACATGAAGGAACCGTCCTACAGGCTCGGGTACTGAGATTTGAGCGCCAGTCGGTGATTATGGCTGTAAGTAGTGTTTATGGACAGCCAGAAGTTGAGGCAGAATTACCCAAACGAGAACAATTACCCAAGGATAACTATCGGGCTAATGCCACTTTTCGGGTATATCTGAAGCGCGTTTCCCAGGGTTCCCAGCGTGGTCCTCAATTGATTGTGTCTAGGTCTGATGCGGGGTTAGTGGTGTACCTGTTTGCGAATGAGGTGCCAGAAATTGAGGACGAAGTGGTGAGAATTGTGGCTGTGGCTAGAGAAGCCAACCCACCCTCGAATCATGTGGGTCCACGAACTAAGATTGCGGTTGATACTTTGGACAGAGATGTTGATCCGGTGGGAGCTTGTATTGGCGCGCGGGGATCTCGAATTCAGGTGGTAGTTAATGAACTGCGGGGAGAGAAAATAGATGTGATCCGCTGGTCTCCTGACCCGTCAATTTATATTGCTAATGCTCTGAGTCCGGCTCGTGTGGATGAAGTGCGGCTGGTGAACCCAGAGGAACGTCGAGCCCATGTGCTGGTAGCGGAAGACCAATTGAGTCTGGCTATTGGTAAGGAAGGGCAGAATGTCCGATTGGCTGCACGTTTGACGGGTTGGAAAATTGATATTAAAGATGCTGCTAAGTATGATGCGGCGGCGGAAGATGAAATGGAGGCTAGAAGGTTTCAGGGACAACTAACTGCGGAAGTATCGGAAGCGGAAAGTTTGGATATGGAAGCTACAGAAACATCTGAAATTCAGGTATAGGGGGTTTTGGGGATGTTACAAATAGGAGCATGATTTAATCTCAAATTAGGTTAATATTTTAGGGCAATACGGTATAATAAGCGAGAAGAGTTGAGGAT
>NZ_JBIMLI010000089.1:0-21171 GCF_051859755.1 Limnospira sp. | reverse complement strand
CTGTTACCTTAACGGGTAATAGTGCTATCGTCGCATTGTCCGGGAACAACCGGAAAAATGTCGCGTAAATGTATCAGGTATCGGAACGGGGCAACAATGTTGGGAGGCTTAGGCCACTTGTACCAACGAACTGCTAGGGAAGACCAAGGAAACAGGAATGCCTTATCGCAAGGTAAGGAAGCCCTCATCGTAATCTTGGATTCGATGACGGGAAGATGTCAGAATAAATTGGTTATATTATAGACCTGGGCTTCGCGAAGGCGAATCTAGGGTGTATAAAATAGCGAGGGGAGGTTTTGATCTCCTCGTTGCGAAACCTTATCAACCAAGTTATCCGTGTGAGGAGAGAGAGAGTGTCGAAACGATCATTAAATCTTTGGCTGCTCAGTCCAGCAGTATTGGGAGCTAGTCTATTAGCCTCTCTACCTGCGGTGGCGGAAATTTCGGCTACTGAGACAGGAGAAACAGAATTAACGACAAACAACGCTATCACGATCGCATCTATTGAGGATGTCACAGCCGAGTTACCCCAGCAACTAGCTCAAGTTCCGGTTAACCCCCATGCTGGCGGTGTATTTTCCCAAGGTAACTCAGTCGCGGACCGTGGCACAGAAATTCCCCTCGCTGACCTAGATGCTCCCAGTTCCGATGGGAATACGCTAAATCAGCTCAATCAATACGGTAGAGAAGGACAAAGCCGGAGACAGTCTCAGGTGACTTCCGTTTCTCAGTTGTCCGACGTACAGCCTACAGATTGGGCATTCCAAGCACTCCAGTCTTTAGTTGAGCGCTATGGTTGTATTGCAGGTTATCCAGATGGGACATTCCGAGGAAACCGTGCCTTAACCCGTTTTGAATTTGCGGCGGGGGTTAACGCCTGTTTAGAAAGGGTTAACGAATTAATTAACGCCGCCACAGCCGACCTAGTGACTCGGGAAGACCTGGCGAAAATGCAGCGACTGATGGAAGAGTTCGCGGCGGAACTAGCCAGCATTCGCGGACGGGTAACCGTGTTAGAAGCTCGTACTGCGGAATTGGAAGCTAACCAATTCTCCACCACTACCAGGCTGCATGGGGAAGTAGTATTTTGGCCGGGTGATAGCTTTGGCGATCGCGCTAGACATAACGCGGCAGGAGGTCCCTTTAGCCGCCGCAATAGTGACCCGACCGAAACCTATCTTGGCTATCGAGCTCGTCTGAACTTTGATACCAGCTTCACCGGTCAAGACCTATTGAGAACCCGTCTGCAAGCGTTAGATATCCCTAACCTCAGTAACGACGAGCTGACCAATAGCCTGATGGCTCGGACTGCTATTGATGGCGATTCCAATGGGGTAGAGCTAGATGCTTTGTTCTACCGTTTCCCCGCCTTCAATCGTCGGGCGCAGTTCTTTATCGGTGCTAACGGCCTTGCTTTAGATGACACTATGGAGGTGATCACCCCCTTGAATAGTGACAGCACAGGCTCAATTTCCCTGTTTGGTCAGCGCAACCCTGCCACTTTCCGGGGTCCAGAAGGAGCCGGGGTAGGGGCTAACTTCGCCTTTGGCAATCAAGACCGTTACCGATTGAATCTGAGTTATTTAGCTGCTAACGCATCCGATGCTACTGCTGGGAATGGCTTATTCAACGGTAGTAATACAGCATCGGCTCAGTTTGTGTTTGAACCGACGGAAAAACTGGTATTTGCGGTAGAATATGCCCGCAAGCATTTCACTAACGGCGGTGTAGAGGTAGTAGAGGTAGCTGGCGGGACTGGTAGCTGGATTGCCGATCGCCCCTTTGGTGATAATGCGACCACCAGTGATAACCTAGGTTTCCAATTCAATTGGCGGGTGGCTAACAGCTTCCAATTAGGAGGTTGGTTCGGTGCTACCTGGGCTAACCAACAGAATAATGGCAGTGATAGCGCGGCCATTCTCAACTGGGCGGTAACTCTTGGTTTCCCCGATTTACTGCGAGAAGGCGACACAGGCGCATTAATTGTGGGAATGCCTCCTAAAGTGATTTTCCATGACAGACCAAGCCTAGAAAATCGTGATACTTCACTGCACATTGAAGCCTTCTATCACTTCCCCTTCAGCGAGTATATTTCCATTACTCCCGGAGGATACTTCATCACCAATCCCGGTCATAACGATCGCAATGCCAACATTTTCGTAGGAACCCTGAGAACTACATTCCAGTTCTAACCCCAGTTCCATTCAGATATTAGCAGATTGAGTTTTGAGCGACCCCATATCGGTTCTCAAAACTCATTTTTTTGTTATATTTTGGGAAAATGTTAAGCAACCAAAAGGAGCGCCTATCGAAACCATACACGGAAACCTGCAAGGTCTCAAACCGAGTCAGCTTAAACAACTGCAACGCCTGTACCATCAAAAACTACCAGGCGATCGCATTACTACTTCAGAATTTGCCCAGCGACTCGCCGGGGTAAGTACAGACATCAAAGAGCCAGTCTGCGCCTATATAAACCGTCGTGGGCAGGTGATTAGGGTGGGAGTAGGCACGGTCAGTCAGACCCGCATTCCTGCCCTAGAATTGCCCCGCTATGGTAATGGTCGCCTCAGTGGTATTCGGTGTATAGCCACCCAGTTAAAATCTGATGTACCTAGGGAGTCAGTCTTAACCGCCATGGCTATGCAACGGTTAGATGTTTTGGCGATTTTGACCCTGACCGGAAGCGGGTTTGAACGTCGTGGGGGGGGTGGGACAGGTTATGTGAAAGAAGCCTATCTCGCCCATTTGTTACCCCAAGGGGAAGGGGAAAACCAGACCCAACTTGATAGTCCTCTGGCTCCAGTACCCTATTATGTTTCATCCCCCATGAGTCTTGATGTTCTCTCTAACCAAGATTTCCTGGATTTGGTAGATGGACTAGAAGCCGAATTTCAGCGGGAATTTGTCGCCCTTGATGTCAACTCTGACCAAGATAGGGTGCTATTGGTGGGGGTACAAACTGACAAAATTTCCACCCAGAGATTTGAAGAAGGGTTAGCCGAATTAGCCCGCCTGGTGGATACGGCGGGGGGTATTGTCCTGCAAACTCTTCGCCAAAAGCGATCGCGTCCCCATCCCCAAACGGTAGTCGGAGAGGGAAAAACCCAGGAAATTGCCCTGGCGGCGCAAACTCTGGGGGCGACCTTAATTGTTTTCGATCGCAGTTTATCTCCGGCGCAAGTCCGTAATTTGGAAACCCGCATTGGAGTCCGAGTAGTCGATCGCACGGAAGTTATCCTAGATATTTTCGCCCAACGCGCCCAGTCTGGGGCGGGAAAATTACAGGTTGAACTGGCGCAGCTAGAATACAGTCTACCGCGTCTCACCGGAAGGGGTCAGGCTATGTCTCGGTTAGGTGGTGGTATTGGTACTCGTGGACCTGGGGAAACTAAACTAGAAACGGAAAGACGGGCCATTCAGCGGCGCATCGCCCGCCTTCAGCAGGAGGTTAACCAACTACAGGCCCATCGCGCCCGTCTCCGCCAACGTCGCCAACGCCAGGAGGTTCCTACATTGGCTATTGTGGGTTATACGAATGCGGGTAAGTCTACTTTGCTTAATGTTCTCACCGCTTCGGAAATTTACGCGGCTGACCAATTATTTGCTACTCTCGACCCCACTAGCCGCCGCCTAACTATCCCCGATGCGATTACGGAAGAACCCCAAAATATTGTAATTACTGATACGGTGGGGTTTATTCATGAATTACCCCCAGCTTTAATTGATGCTTTTCGCGCTACTTTAGAGGAGGTGACTGATGCTGATGCGCTGCTGCATTTGGTAGATTTATCTCACCCGGCGTGGCAGGCACAAATTCAATCGGTGATGGAGATTTTAACTCAAATGCCGATTACTCCCGGTCCGGCTTTATTGGCTTTTAATAAAATCGATTCTGTGGATGGGGAAACTCTCCGTTTTGCCCAAGAAGAATACCCCCAAGCTGTATTTATTTCGGCTGCTAATGCCCTCGGTTTGGAAACTCTCCGCCGCCGCATTGCACAGTTAATTGATTATGCGATCGCTAATCAATAAGAGACTTCCAGAAACCCGGTATCTCCCAGAAACCCGGTTTCTCCCAGAAACCGGGTTTCTTTTCCCAGTGTCTTTTCCCAATTGTGGTATCATCGGAATACTTCCTAATCAGTAGTTACTTATGACCATTGGGCGATCGCTTTGTCGCGTAGCGATTTATGGGGGAATATGTTTTGGGGCTTCCGTCTTATTACCCGAGTTGGCTATCCCGGTCGCTTTTTTATCGACTGAGAAAGGTCAAGACATATTGACCAAAGTGGGCGAAATGATTAGCGGTGTGACGGCGGGTAATACGGCTAATGCAATTGATAACTTTGACCGAAGCAGAGGTTCTGATTACGTTAGGCTAGAGAATGAGGATTTAATTCGCGTTTGTGGAAAGGCGATCGCGCAAATTATTCATTTGGCTGCCCAAAATTCTAATAACCCCTATTCCAAGCATCTGAAAATGATAGCCGCCAAAGCCACAGAAAACTGGGTAGAATTGGCGCGTTCTGAATTTGCTCAATCGAAATATCAAGAGTTAACCGAGGGAGAAATTCCCTTAATTATTACCCCCACAGAAGAAGGGTTAACTCAAGCGGAAATTTTGACCGTTGAAGAGTGGCGGACTATTTTAGCCAAATTAGATTTAATGGCGGTAGACTCAGCCGAAGGCGTTGATTTGCCGGATTATGTGCGCCAATATGTAGCAGAATTACTGTACAAAGAATTTCCGCGAGTTTTACGAGAAGCATTAAAACAGGACTTTAAAGCCGATGGTAAAGCCTTTGCTGGGTTAATGCTTCAACTCATCACAGGAATTCGGCAACAAGTAGCCCAACAGGGTGAAATTGCCCTAATTTCCTTGGCAAAACTCGAACAGATAGAACAGCAGTTAACCGGAACCGAACAGCAGCAGGAAAGAATCTCCGAAAAAATCGATGAGCAATCCCAAAAGATAGACTATATGATTGAGTTAATTCAACCTCACCCCAGCGAAAGGATCGAAAATAAATTACGTCAAGCCTTGCTGGAACTAGATTATAGTGAGCAAGTTAATTTATTTAAGGAGTTTTTAGATAATGATGGAATAGTGGGGGCTTTTTTGATTCATGGTTCAAATAAGTCCGAACCCCATTGGTTGGCAACTTCTCTCATAGAAAATGTTCTCCATGTACAAGTTGAGACAAGTCATAGATATAATACATCAGATGCTATTATAAATCTCAGTTTTGTGGGTAACACTCAAAGTCGTTGCTTAAACAGTATTCTGAGGCAAATTAGTGAAAAATTGAGACTTGAAGTGCCGGGATATTCAGTTGATCGTGTTGTTCAAGAAATCTGTAAAATTTGGAAACGTAACACTATAATTATACTTATTGAAGTTGAAGAAAATATAGACTCCAGCTTTCTGGAAGAATTTATTGATAAATTTTGGCAGCCTCTCGCCAAATATGCCAGGGAACAAAGAGAACTATCTTCTCATGACTACAATCATAGCTTAATGTTATTTATGCTTGATGTAGACGGATGTACCCAGAGTTGGGATATCAGTTTTACAGAAGATATTACATCAGAGCAAATACCTGAGATTCCCATCAAATTGACACAAATTAAACCCATGAAAATAGGGCAAGTAAGGCAATGGTTACGCACCCATTTTTCTAAAGATAAAATATTATGGGGATTGACAGAAAACCTCCCTCAAGAAATGCTGATAATAGACCAAACAAACATCTATCACAAAGATTTTATCTATACAATTTGCAAGAGGCTTGAAGTTGACATTAAATGGAGATAAAATCGATAATTTATTATGGAAGTCTTTGATATGGATGACAGAGTGAATCAACCAATGTCTAATCAACACTATACCGGAAAAAAGCATCCTCCTAAAGACCATAAGGAGAATGGACAGCGAGTTTATCCCTATTTACCCAGTGATGAACTTGTGGAAGCCGTTAATTTAGCCATTACTTTACAGCGTCCTTTGCTGCTGCAAGGTGAACCCGGTTGTGGTAAAACTAAATTAGCCCAAGCTGTCGCCTATGAGTTGGAATTACCCTATCTCTGCTGGACGATTAAATCCACCAGTCGCGCACAAGATGGCCTCTATACCTATAATAACTTAGCCAGACTGCGGGACTCTCAATTACTGGGGTTAGGTCAAATTACTGACCCCGAAGAAATCCGGCGGGTTAAAGACCCTAAAACCTATGTAGAATTGGGTAAACTTGGGGAGGCTTTTCTCAGCGATAAACCTACCGTTTTATTGATTGATGAAATTGACAAGGCGGATATTGATTTCCCCAATGATTTATTATTGGAGTTAGACGAAAAACGCTTCTCTATACCCGAAACGAAAAAGGAAAAGACGGCTAGACATTCTCCGATTATCTTTATTACCAGTAATCAGGAACGAGATTTACCCGATGCTTTTTTAAGGCGCTGTTTATTTCATTATATTGAGTTTCCCAAAAAAGAACGGTTAATTGAGATTATTATGGCTCGGGTTTTTGGGGTTACACAAGATAAATCAACGATTCCTGAAAATGAAAATGAGTTGATTGAAGCAGCGGTGGATAAGTTCCAGGAGTTGCGGGAATTTTTGCGGGAGGAAAAAGGAGAAAGGGGTAAAAATATCAGTACCAGTGAGTTGATTGATTGGTTTGAGGTCCTGCGTCAATATCCTCATGATGAGGTGCTGAAAAAGTTACAGGGTCCACTTCCCTATTTAGGGGTTTTACTGAAAACTTGGGATGACCACCGACTTTATTTAAGCAAATCTAGGGGGAAGGATGAAAGTTAATGATTTACCCCTGCGAGAGTTATTTGACAAGCTGCGTCAAGCGGGTTTTGTGTTGGGGATTGATGAATATGAACTGCTGTTAGAAGCCTTGATGAAAGGGTTTGGCATTGAGGATGAAGCGGCGTTAAAAAGACTCTGTAAAACTTTGTGGGTGAAGTCGGTTGAAGATGAAAAAATTTTCAATTCTTATTTTGAGAAGGTGATGTCTCAACCCCTTGAGAATCCATTGGTCACAGTCGAGAAACCTACTCCCGCCAAACCAGCGATTCCTACTACACAGCCGCAGGTAAAACAGGGAAAAACGACACCCACATTACCTCGAAATGATGAGAGGGTATCACCGGATAAATTACCCCCGCCTGAACCACGCCGTGACGAACCCCCACAGCCACCAACTCAGCCATCTTCGGAAGCTGAAAAATCAGAACCGGCTGAATCTGAATTTATGTTGCCAGAGGTGGCGGTAGAAATGGATGATGAGGTACAGTTACTGAAAACCATAACCAGTGAACAGTTTTTTTTATATTCGGATTATTTGCCGTTAACCAAAAGGGAAATGAAACAAACTTGGCGTTATTTACGGCTTCCGATTCGCGAGGGGCCATTGGTTGAATTAGATGTGACGGCAACCATAGAAAAAATTATCCGGGATGGGTTTTTCTTGGAACCAGTGTTAGTCCCCCGACGCAGGAATCTGGTTGAGTTGGTTTTGCTGTTGGATATTGATGGTTCAATGGTGGCTTTTCATCCTTTGGGGGATAGACTGAAAGACACTGCCACGCGGGGGGGAAAGTTGGGTGCATCGCGGGTTTATTATTTCCATAATTGTCCGGTGGATTATGTTTATGGGAAGCCGGGATATTCTGAGGCGGTGAGGGTGGAGGATATGTTGAGCGGATTATCTGCCAATCGCGTTTGTATGCTCATTTTTAGCGATGCTGGCGCGGCACGGGGGGGATATAGTGAAGATAGGTTACAATTGACTGAGAGATTCCTGCGGCAGTGTCAGCAACACTTACGTTATCTGGTTTGGGTGAATCCTGTGCCGAGAGAACGGTGGGCAATGTCCACGGCTGGGGAAATCGCTAAGTTAATCCCGATGTTGGAATGCGATCGCCTTGGGTTACAAAATGCCGTTAAGGTGTTACGGGGAAATCCAGTGAGTTGGTCATAAATCCTAGCATTTTTTCATCTAATTGTCAAGGGTATTATTGTATGAAACTCAAAGATGAATTACAACAAAGACGAGATGAAATTTTAGCGGTTGCACAACAGCATGGGGCGTTCAATGTGCGGATATTTGGGTCGGTGGCGAGGGGGGAAGAACAGGAGGATAGTGATATTGATTTCTTGGTGGAAATGAACAGTAATTGCAGTTTATTGGATAGAATTGCCTTAATCCAAGATTTAGAGGACTTGTTAAACCGAAAAGTTGATGTCACGACGGTTAAAGGTTTACGGGATTATTTTAGAGAACGGATTATCAATCAGGCGATTCCGCTATGACAGATGATGAAATATATTTACAAGATATTTATGAACGCATCTGTCGGATTGAGACTTATACAGAGGGAGGACAAACAGAATTTATGCAATCTCTTTTGATTCAGGATGGGGTGATTCGTAGTTTTGAAGTGATTGGAGAAGCAGTTAAGCGACTTTCTCAGGAGTTGAGGCAAAGTTATTCAGATATTCCTTGGCGCAGAATGGCGGGATTGAGAGATGTTCTGATTCACGACTACGAGGAAATTAATTTAGAAGAAGTTTGGAATGTTGTTGAACAGAATCTGCCTGATTTGAAGCGTAAAATATTAGTAATTTTATCGGCAATCAATCATGAAACTGAAGGATGAATTACAACAAAGACGAGATGAAATTTTAGCCGTTGCACAACAGCATGGGGCGTTCAATGTGCGGATATTTGGGTCGGTGGCGAGGGGGGAAGAACAGGAGGATAGTGATATTGATTTCTTGATTGATTATGATTTAGCCAAAATCTCGTCTTGGTTTCCGGTGGGACTAATTCAAGATTTAGAACAACTCTTAAATCGGAAAGTTGATGTGGTTACCACCAAGTCATTACATTATTTTATTCGGGATAAAGTTATAGCAGAGGCGATTAGTTTGTCAGATTTGGGCAATCATTGAATGATGAAAATGGACGGCATATCATGGAACTAGAAGCGGCTAAACGTCGGATTAATGCTTTTCAGAAAAGGTTTGGGGAGCCTCACCTTTTTTTGGCTTATCATGCGGCGTTACCGTTGGCGATAACTCCCGATTTGCTGTATCAGATTTGGGCGAATTTTCGGCGGGATATTCAGGATAAATGGCTCGATATTCCTTGGATTGCGGTTTCGGATTTAATTCTCTCCAGTTTGTGTGATGAGGTGGGGCATGAATTGTATGAAATGGATGCCACAGTCCGCCAAGAATTGTTAGACCAGTTGAAAGCTAATCCTCGATTTACAGAGAAACGCCTGAAGGAAGTGGCGTGTTTTTTATTGCAGTATGTGCAGAAAGATTTAAACAGTCAAGATAGTTATGACCGGGAGTTTGCCGAGTCGCAAAGTTGGGCGGCTTGGGCTTATGCCAAACCTCAGATATCAGTGGAGTTATTGGCGGCGGCTTTCCGGCGGGCATACCGAGAAAATCCTAGGGATTTGATGCGACTTTCGACGCTGACGGAGATGATTCATCAACCGATTCCAGAGTTTGACCGCCTGCGAATTTTTGCCAGGGCAATGGGGCATTATCGACGCAAGAAGTTTGAAAAAGCAAAGGCAGGGATCGCCCAGTTACCGCATGAGGGCGGGGTGGTTTCTGTGAGTAACAAGATTAAGATTCCCATTCCCCGTGAGTTGTTACCTGTTATTAAGACGGTTGAGGATGAAGAAATCGCTAAGTTGCTTGGAGTTATTGAAAATACTCAGGATGAAAATACCCGTAGGGAGGCGATCGCCAGTTTAGAAAAAATCGGTGTCGGAAGTCCTGAAGCTATTGCGGGGTTGGTTCAAATTATTGAAAATACTCAGGATGAAGATACCCGTTGGTGGGCGATTGAGAGTTTAGGGAAAATCGGTGTCGGAAGTCCTGAAGTGATCGCTGCGTTGGTTCAAGTTATTCAAAATACTCGGAATGAAGATACCCGGAGGTGGGCGGCTGAGAGTTTAGAAAAAATCGACCCCGGAAATCCTGAAGCGATCGCCGGGTTGGTTAAAGTTATTCAAAATACTCGGTATGAAGATACCCGTAGGCTGGCGGCTGAGAGTTTAGGGAAAATCGACCCCGGAAATCCTGAAGCGATCGCCGGGTTGGTTAAAGTTATTCAAAATACTCGGTATGAATATATCCTTAGGCGGGCAATTGAGAGTTTAGGGGAAATCGGTGTCGGAAATCCTGAAGCGATCGCTGCGTTGGTTCAAGTTATTGAAAATACTCAGGATGAATATACCCGTAGGCGTGCAATTGAGAGTTTAGAGAAAATCGGTGTCGGAAATCCTGAAGCGATCGCCGCGTTGGTTCAAGTTATTGAAAATACTCAGGATGAATATACCCGTAGGGAGGCGATCGCCAGTTTAGGGAAAATCGGTGTCGGAAATCCTGAAGCGATCGCTGCGTTAGTTCAAGTTATTCAAAATACTCAGAATGAATATACCCGTTGGCAGGCGGTTGAGAGTTTAGAAAAAATCGACCCCGGAAATCCTCAAGTTATTACTGGGTTGGTTCAAGTTATTCAAAATACTCGGAATAAAAATACCCGTAGGGAGGCGATCGCCAGTTTAGGGGAAATCGGTGTCGGAAATCCTGAAGCGATCGCCGGGTTGGCTCAAGTTATTCAAAATACTCGGAATAAATATACCCGTAGGGAGGCGATCGCCAGTTTAGAGAAAATCGGTGTCGGAAATCCTGAAGCGATCGCCGGGTTGGTTCAAGTTATTGAAAATACTGAGGATGAAGATACCCGTAGGCGGGCGGCTGAGAGTTTAGGAAAAATCGACCCCGGAAATCCTGAAGCGATCGCGGGGTTGGTTCAAATTATTCAAAATACTCAGGATGAATATACCCGTAGGGAGGCAATTGAGAGTTTAGGGGAAATCGGTGTCGGAAATCCTGAAGCGATCGCCGCGTTGGTTCAAGTTATTCAAAATACTCGGAATGAAGATACCCGTAGGCAGGCGATCGCCACTTTAAGAAAAATCGACCCCGGAAATCCTCACCTGTAAATCAAGCCGCTTTCACCCTTCACCGGACTTCCGAAACCCGGTGGCTTGTTGAGACTCTTAGAAACCCGGTTTCTCTAAGAAACCGGGTTTCTTTTCCCAGTAGCAGAGCGATCGCCACTTTAAGAAAAATCGACACCGGAAATCCTCATCTGTAAATCAAGCCGCTTTCACCCTTCACCGGACTTCCGAAACCCGGTGGCTTGTTGAGACTCTTAGAAACCCGGTTTCTCTAAGAAACCGGGTTTCTTTTCCCAGTAGCAGAGCGATCGCCACTTTAAGAAAAATCGACACCGGAAATCCTCATCTGTAAATCAAGCCGCTTTCACCCTTCACCGGACTTCCGAAACCCGGTGGCTTGTTGAGACTCTTAGAAACCCGGTTTCTCTAAGAAACCGGGTTTCTTTTCCCAGTAGCAGAGCGATCGCCACTTTAAGAAAAATCGACACCGGAAATCCTCATCTGTAAATCAAGCCGCTTTCACCCTTCACCGGACTTCCGAAACCCGGTGGCTTGTTGAGACTCTTAGAAACCCGGTTTCTCTAAGAAACCGGGTTTCTTTTCCCAGTAGCAGAGCGATCGCCACTTTAAGAAAAATCGACACCGGAAATCCTCATCTGTAAATCAAGCCGCTTTCACCCTTCACCGGACTTCCGAAACCCGGTGGCTTGTTGAGACTCTTAGAAACCCGGTTTCTCTAAGAAACCGGGTTTCTTTTCCCAGTAGCAGAGCGATCGCCACTTTAAGAGAAATCGACCCCGGAAATCCTCACCTGTAAATTAAGCCGGTTTCACCCCAGGGGTAAAATTATGTTATCATGGGAGAGTGTGGTCGGTCACGCTTTGAGATATAGCCTATCAATAAAATTCCTGTTGTGGTTAGGGTAAAAAATATGCTACAGTCAATGCTAAAATGGAGTTTAGACGATTATCATCACATGATTAAAACGGGGTTGCTGGTGGGTCGTCCCGTAGAATTCCTAGCCGGAGAAATTGTCGAAATGCCCCCAGAAGGTGAATCTCATGCCTTTTTTAGTCGCGCGGCTGGATCTTATCTTACTCGTATTTTAGCCGATCGCGCTTTAGTCAGTCCAGCCAAACCCATTACTCTCCCCAATAACTCCGAACCGGAACCAGATATCGCTATTGTTGCACCTTTGGGTCGGGAATATCTCAATCATCACCCCTACCCGGAAAATATTTTCTGGGTGATTGAATATGCGGACAGCAGCCTACTCAAAGATAAAACAGTGAAATATCATATCTATGCTGAGGCTGGTATTCCAGAATATTGGCTGGTGAATTTACAAACGGGAGAGTTGATTATTCACCGGGAACCGAGAGGACGGGAATATGGTTCTAAAATTACCCTCACTTCTGGAGAGGTTTCCCCCGTGGCTTTTCCTGATATTACTATTCCCGTGGAGGCGATAATTTCAGCCGTTATATAACCAGCTATTCCGGCTGGGATTTTATTGATGGGGGAAAATCGGCGGGGGTGAATTGGCGACGTAATAGTAGGGAATTGGTGACTACACTCACCGAACTAAAAGCCATAAATGCCGCTGCTACCGAGGGACTGAAAACTATACCAAAACCTGGTAGCAGGACACCCGCCGCCATGGGTAAACCGATGGTATTATAAGCAAAAGCCCAGAACAGATTTTGGCGAATTTTGTTGAATGTTTGTTGACTCAACCGAATAGACTCCACTACGTCACCGAGTGCGTCTCCCATGAGTACAATATCAGCAGTTTCGATCGCCACATCAGTTCCGGTTCCCAAAGCGATCGCTACATCAGCCTGAGCTAAAGCCGGAGCATCATTAATGCCATCCCCCACCATGGCTACCCGGTGTCCTTGCTGTTGGTAAGCAGCGATCGCCTTAGCCTTATCTTCCGGTCGCACTTCTGCCAGCACCGACCCCTCAGACAATTGTAGCTCCGAAGCGATCGCCTCGGCTACCGAAAAGCGATCGCCTGTGAGTAGAACTACATTTAACCCCATTTTCTGGAGCCGTTCCACCGTCATTTTAGCATCAGACTTGAGGCGATCGCAAATACCAATCACCCCCACCAACTCATCACCCACAGTCACATATACCACCGTTTCTCCTGGTGGAATTATCGATAACACCGACTCCGACAAAATCACCCCACAGCCGCTCAAACCTTCTGCACTACCCACCCAAACTCTCTCTCCATCGACCATAGCAGCCGCACCCAGCCCCGTCTGAGTCACAAAACCTTCGGCATCTATAATAGGCAGGTTACGCCCTTCTAAGGCTCTACAGATGGCGGTAGCGATAGGGTGATGGGTTCCCTGTTCCACCGCCGCCGCCAATTGCAAAATCCGGTCCTCACTAAAGCCGTGAGACAAACTAACGCAGGTAGTCACCTGGGGAGAAGCCGTCGTCAAAGTTCCCGTCTTATCAAAAACCACAGTGTGGAGTTGGTGAACCCTCTCTAGGATATCACCACCTTTAATCAATATACCTCGTTCCGCACCGATCGCAGAACCCACTAAAATAGCCGTAGGGGTAGCCAGTCCCAAAGCACAGGGACAAGCAATCACCAAAACAGCGATCGCCAATTTGAGACTCAATAGCAAAGGTGCATCAACCGCCAAATTCACCCCTCCCGAGGTCATCACCTCCGGCCAAATTTTAGTGCCAATTGTGTACCAAAAAATGAGAGTCAGCGTCGCCAAACCCATGACCAGATAAGTAAAATATCCCGCCACCTTATCCGCCAAAAATTGAATCGGTGCTTTGCGAGTTTGAGCCGTTTCTACTAAACTGATAATTTGGGCAACAGTAGTTTCTTCTCCCGTGCGAGTTGCCGCAATTATCAGCCCTCCCGACTGGTTTAAAGTTCCCGCAAAAACCATTAAATCCCGTTGTTTAGTCACTGGGAAAGACTCTCCCGTGAGCATCGACTCATCAACCGTACTACTCCCCATAATCACCCTACCATCAACGGGGATTTTCTCACCCGGAAAAACCTTAACCAAATCCCCCACCCGCACCTGTTCCGCCGGAACCTCCACCGTCGGAGATGACCAGGCGATCGCCGAATTTTCCTGAGTTAGTTCAGGTAGTTGTGTCGAGAGAATCACCTGAGCCGTTGTCGGTTGCAAACCCCACAAAGCCTCAAAAGCCCTAGCCGCCCTAATTCTTGCTTGTTGTTCCAGGGTTTTTCCCAGCAAAATAAACCCCAACAGCATCACAGGTTCATCAAAGAAACACTCCCAACCCAACCGAGGAAATAACAGAGCCACCAAACTCGCAGTATAGGCGCTAATAGTCCCCAATCCCACGAGGGTATTCATATTAGGAGCATTTCGCGCCAGACTACGCACGCCATCCACTATAAGCGATCGGCCTGGGAATAGTAAAGCCAAAGTGGCTAACCCCCAGTGAAACCAAATACTACTCACTAGGGGAAGCCCTCCCCAAGCTATATGATGAAAGTGACCTATTCCCGACAGAAAAATCAGCACCCCACAAATAATCACCCGCCCAATTTGGTCGCGCATTTCTTGGCGGTGACGTTCCTCAAAAGTCAGCTTTTGGTGAGCCGCAGACCCATAACGCAGTTGACTATTAAACCCCGTTTCTGTTAAAATATCGGCCAGTTTTTGTGGATCGACTGTACCGGGTTCACATTCAACCGTCGCCACTTCCGTGGCTAAGTTAACCCGAACAGCAATCACCCCCTGCTGCTGGTTTAGTTGACGTTCTACCGCCATCACACAACCAGCGCATTTCATTCCCCCAACATCCAAAATAATCGTCTGTGTGGGTAGGGTAGTCGAGGTTAACTGCTGCTCTGATGTAGTTTGGGGATTTAATTGCATAGATATGGATACCCTAGATATCAGCTAATTTTGAGTTTTTGGGGGAGAAACAGCCCGAAACCATCACGGGAATTGGTGAAACTTATGCCCAAATAATTGATAATTGTTGACTGTCTACTTTTAACTGTCAACTATAATCCCCCATGTCTACAACCATCGCCCTAATCGCCCATGATAGCCAACGAGAGGAACTTGTCAGCTTTGTAGAAGAGAATACTGTGGCTTTGTCCTTCTACGAACTAATCGCTCCAGAAAGGACCGCCCAATATCTCCTACAGGGAACGGGAGTAGAGGTGCAGGTGTTATCATCTCTCCATCACGGAGGAGATATTGAACTAGCCTATCGCATCCTACAGGAAACAGAAATCGCCGCTGTAATTTTCTTCCTCGATCCTGGTTTTAACTTATCCTCCCCCGAAATTCAAGTATTGATTCGCGCTTGTAACCTGCAAAATGTACCCCTAGCCACCAACCGCGCTACTGCTAGGGCTATGTTAAGCGGTCTCACCCGTAGTCGGTCGGCTTGTTTAATTTTTAACCCGGTTTCCGGGACGGGGAACTCCCAACAGGACTTGGTTTTGATTCGACAATTGTTAGAACCCCATATATATCTCAAGGTATCCTTCACAACTCCTACCATTAGCGCCGAACAGTTGGCTCAGGAAGCCGTTGAATCCGGGGTGGATATCGTTATTGCTTCTGGAGGGGATGGAACCGTCTCGGCGGTCGCTGGTGCGGTGATGGGAACAGATATCCCTCTGGGTATCATTCCGCGCGGGACGGCTAATGCTTTTTGTATGGCTATGGGAATTCCTGGGAATATTCGCGGCGCTTGTAATAATATTATCGCTGGGTTAATTCGCACAGTTGACATTGCTACCTGTAACGCGCGCCCTATGATTCTATTGGCTGGAATTGGTTATGAAGCCGAAACCATTGATAAAGCTGATCGGGAAACTAAGCAGCGTTGGGGCGCTCTGGCTTATATAATGGCGGGATTACAACAACTCGATGAGCAAGTCCTTTTTGATACGGAAATCGAGATTGATGGAACTATCAGCCGAGTTCGTTCTGGTGCTGTCACTATTGCTAATGCGGCTCCGGCTACCTCAATTTTAGCTCAAGGTTTGGGAGAGGTTATCCCTAATGATGGGAAGTTAGAGGTGTTGATTTTTGCTGCTAATCAAAACGAAAATCAGAAATTTACTAAAGTTAGGGCGATCGCTGGTATGGTAGAATTGTTTGGGTCGGCTTTGCTGAAAACCGGAACCCAGCGCGATCACATGATTGGGTTACGCGCCACTAACGTTAAGGTGAAAACTGAACCCCCTCAAAAAGTTGTCCTAGATGGTGAAATTATCGGGACTACACCCATAGAAATTCAATGTATTCCCAACGGGTTAAAGATTCTCGCACCGTCCGTTATTCCGCAAACCAGTGACCAGAACACTGAAACCTCAGAAAAGGCTGAGAGTTAACAGTTACCTCCCCCTCTCCTCTCCTTCTGTATCCTCAGAGTCCGAAGACTCCCAAAGTTCTGCGATCGCATCATCAACCTGGCTATTTTCTAAGGGGGAATTATCGGATATTTTGGGGGTATCATTATCGGGTGGGGGGGTGATTTCATCCATAGCCGTTAAACTATCGGCTTCCCTATCCTCATCGGCTTCCCTATCCTCAGAGTCTCCCGACTCCAACAGTTCCGCAATGGTATAATCAACCTCGCTTTTTTCTGATGGGGAATTATCCGATATTTTGGGGGTATCATTATCGGGTGGGGGGGTGATTTCATCCATAGCCGTTAAACTATCGGCTTCCCTATCCTGAGAGTCTGGCGACTCCAAAAGTTCCGCAATAGTCAGTTCAGCATCTGATGTAGTTTTAGGTCGCAACTGAGAGATTTGGATTTGTTCCAAACGGGGACCCTCGACTAACACCACCTTAAATTCTAGGTTGTGGTAGGTCAAGACTTCCCCAACGGCGGGGATTTTTTGCAGTTGATAGGTGAGAAAACCCCCCAAAGTTTGATACTCTTCATTTAAGGGTAAATCCAAATTTAACAGTTCGTTAACTTCCTCAACATCCAACTGAGCCTGGACTAAAAAAGTCTGGTCATCGACAAACTTAATATCCCCATCTTCCCCTTCGGCTAATTCCGAACCATCCCCAATAATTTCGGAGATTAAATCGTCAATGGTTACCAGTCCGGCTGTACCGCCAAACTCATCTACCACAATAGCCATTTCCTGTTGCGATCGCTGTATTAGGGGTAATAATTCACTGAGTAACATTTGCTCAGAAACAAACCGAGCCGCGCGAACCCAGGTTAAAATAGGTGTCTCCTCATCAAGCTGTCTTTCCGCTAAAGGTTTGGCTAAATCCCGAAAGTCTAAAATCCCCAAAATATCATCTAAGGATTCCCCCGTAATAGGGTAACGAGAATGGTTAGAAACTGCCATTTCTTCTAGGAGGTTTTGAAAGGTGGCGGTATGAGGAAGCGAGACAATACTGGTGCGAGGAATCATCACCTCTTCAGTGAGTACATCCCCAAATTCAAACACATTATTAAGTAGCTGTCTTTCCTCAGCTTCTAAACCCATGGATTCACTAGATGTAGTGATAATTAGCTGCAATTCTTCTGGGGTTACGCGGGTGTAAGGTTGTCCGGTGTAGTTAATTCCCAACAGACGCAATAACAGCCGGGTAGACTGATTTAAACACCAGACAAATGGCTTAAAAATTCGAGCGATCGCCAAAGAATAAGGGGCCCACATTCTGGCTATCTGTTCAGGATATAATAGCGCCAGAGATTTGGGGACTAATTCCCCCAGCACAATTTGCAGATAAGCCAGCATAAAAAAGGTGACAATGGAAATAGACAGGGAATGAGCCAGCCACCCTTGGAATTGGTATAAAGGAATTTGATTAAGTATCTGGCGAATCACCACCGCCATAGTTGATTCACCAATCCAACCCAAAGCCAGACTCGACAGCGTAATCCCAAATTGGGTAGTAGACAGCAATAAATCTATGCGTCTTTGTAATTGCTGAACCGTGATAGCAGGTAAATCTCCTTCATCCACTAACTGGCTAATTCGCGATCGCCTTACCGACACCATCGAAAATTCAGCCGTCACAAAAAAGGCATTAACAGCAATCAGCAAAAACACCGATAATAATCGCCCAAAAATATCCTGAGCCGTCAGCGTTAATCCTGATAAATCACCCAAGGAACTTGTATCCATACAATTAATAATTAATAATTAACAATTAATAATTATTAATTACAGCTTTTGGGGGAATCATGCCATAGGCTTTCACTCGTCCATCTCTCCCCCTGGGTGAGGGATTTAGGGATATGATGCTGGAGAAACTATCACTATATTTCATGCTTATTGTTGTGTTTATCGGATGTGCTTATCGGAAGCATAACAATTATTAATTGTTCATTATTAATTATTAATTGTTCATTGTTCATTGTTCATTGTTCATTGTTCATTGTTCATTGCTCATTGTTCATTGTTATTGTGCCACAGGAATACCCGACATTTGTAATTGCAAATTTTGTTCTGGATAGTCCGTTAAACTGATAGCCAGTTCCTGAACATTATCTAGCAAAGCCGTAGAGATAGCAATAGTTCCAGTATAAGTTTGAGTCCCTGGTGGTAGTTGACCAGGTAGAGAATCTACACTAGCACTTAAAGCACGTCCCTGGTCATCAGTTACATTCAGGAAACTATAAAGAAACCGCACTGATTGATCACTTTCGTTTTTGAGATTGACATTTAGCTGTAAAGAATTGCTGCGGCGTTGGGTGGAGGTGATTTCCATAGTGACACCCCCATCACTGCTAACAATAGGAAATGTAACTTGGTTAGTGGTTTCCGATCGCGCCTGATCCTCTTCTTTGGGTTTCTCCTGGGTTTGGGGTTGAGGAGGTGGGGTATCCGGATCAACACCCCCGGCTGCTATGCGTTTTTTGACTTGAGCGATAATATCTTCTTCTCTGAGGAGTTTTACTCCCTCTTGACGGGAAGATGAGTTATTAATGCGATCGCTAATGTTGCTGGGTCGCACGTCTGGCTGAGTGATTTCCTTGAGTGCATCACGACCGAGTTTATATCCTGTCGAAGAACTGAAGATACCCGCTCCAAACATCATAACCAGCAGTACAATTGTCATGATTACTGTTGAATTCAAGCTGATCTCCTGTGATACTATATATACTATGTGCGAGACGTTCAGGCATGAAATAGGGTTGTAATACCCAAAATAACCGCCTGGTGGGGACTCCAACCCCTCGGTTGGATATAAGGAGCGCACTCCTGACCATCCTCATAACTGTTTATATGTCCCGACGCTATGGTAGATAACTATTATAGCAAGGCAGGGAACTCAAGGTCATAAACCAACTGAGAAATCAGGGAGTAGAGAGTAACGGCGAAAGCCACCCCCAGTTTTGGGAATCATAACCCCAGGATTGAAGCGGAGAACGGAAGGCTCCGAGGTGTAACCCAACACCGGAATCGAGACCACTGCCAACCATCCATGATTAGGGAAACCGAATGTCCGGCTTGAACCATCGTAAATACAGAGTAGCGAAATAGGTTGACACGCTGCGATCAAAAGAGTAAGGAGAAAAAGTAGGAGGTTACCATTACTACCTACACAGACCTTTAAAAGTACCCCGGTGGAAAGGACAAATCTAACGATGGAATGCCCGTATAAACGGAACGTTTTAAGTCCTCCCGGACTCTAACTATCTGGTCGAGGTAGTTAGTAGTGACAAATGTAAGCGCAAGTCCTAGAGGATGTGAGATGTGACCAGAAGCCAACGCCCGGCTGTAATGGACGGGAAATGCTAACAGGTCACGGTTTGATTGTAAGATTAGGGGTCGAGAGTGAAGTCACCTTCATCCCCTCCCATTCAGAACCGTGCATGAAAGTTTCCCTTCACACGGCTCCTAGTCTGATTGTTCCATTGTTAAGGATACAGCGTTGGCGTTGTCAAATGCCGTTTTATCATCATGACAGTGGCGGTGTAATAGCTGAAGGTTTTTATATTCGTCCTTTCCACCGTGGTTTCGAGGTATAATGTGGTCTACTTCAACTAAATCCGATGGTGCAAAATATTGCCCACACCAAGAACACCTGCCTTTTTGCTTTTTGAGTAGCTTTGCTACTCTATTTGGCGTGTCGATTGCTTGTCCTTTCCTGGTTGCCCAGTAAGTCCAATTTCCGTCATATAGTGTTGCGTCAGGGCGTATTAGGGTGTGTCTAACAATCTGTGTCCAATTATGTTTCCATAGTTGAAGTCCGTCCTTAGTCTTGAATAACCAGGATTCCTGTCTTTCTTTCCCATGGCTAAGTTTAACCGTTCCTTTATGGAAGTAGTTTCCTAGCTTTTCATAGCTTGCCTTTCCGCATCTTGAGATTGTCCATGCCCGCAACATTTGCCAGATTATATTGTCTAGCTTACTGAAAGTCTCCATTGAGACGACCCCTGAGTAGTAATTTGACCATCCACGAATAATCGGGTTTAGTTTACTAATCAGGGCTGATTGAGGTGCTGTTTTATGTTGTTTAACTCAGTACAGGACAAAAAAGCTGAAAGTCTTAGCCAAAAGGGAATCTAGCCGAAAATTCTGAAGGGGGCGCTCCGGGCTGAGGTGAAAGTCGAGGGGTGGGGGGGTAGCGCCAAGTTGGGGTGAGAGGGTTACATCGGAATTACCACAAACCAAACTTCCCTCTCATGAACGAGCTTAACCGATTACGAGACACTTTGCGCCCTCACTTGCCCTGGCACGGGGCGAGATTAAACTTTGTCTGCCTGTTCCTGATGGCGCTATTCCAAACAAAGACGGTTAATCTGATGGAAATAGCGACTGTATTCGCAAATCCTGTGCAAATTTCCTCAAATTACCAGCGATTACAACGTTTTTTTCGGCAATTCAAATTTGACCGGGCAGAGATTGCCCGTTTCGTCGTTAGCCTCATTGACATTCCCCAACCTTGGACTCTTAGTCTCGACCGCACCTGTTGGTCTTTCGGTCAAACCCATTTCAACATCTTGATGTTGGCAGTCGTCCACGAGGGGATTGCCTTTCCCCTGCTGTGGACGATGCTTGACAAAAAGGGCAATAGCAACAGTGGCGAACGCATGGACTTATTCGACCGCTTCGAGGCACTATAGCACAAGACAGAACACTTAGGACGTATAATGGAGAGGACGAGATGACTAAGAAGACCAAAAATGCCAGCCCCC